>CAZYDA010000001.1:0-31310 GCA_964645275.1 uncultured Dehalococcoidia bacterium
CTCGAGCTGGCCCAGGAGATCATGCAGCATGGAGCGCTGGCAAGCGATTATCCCCTGGGCACCCGGCCCCGGGCGGAGAATTTCCCCCGAAGGAATCGCATCATGAGCGGACTCAGCCTGGGGGTGCTTGTCACCGAGGCCATGGAGAGAAGCGGGGCTCTGATCACAGCCAACCTGGCGCTGGAGCAGGATCGTGAGGTCTTTGCCGTACCCGGCAATATTTTCTCCCCAGCCAGTCGAGGCTGCAACCGACTTATTCGCGACGGGGCCAAGCTAGTGCAGGAAGTGAACGATGTCCTGGAGGAGCTAAACCTGAACCTGGTGCCTCAGGAACATAAGGTAGCTCTCCCGGAGAACGAGGTTGAGGCCCAGATAGTCCAGCTCCTGTCAGCGGAGCCACTTCACATTGATGAAATTTGCCGCTTAACCTCCCTACCCACCTCCACCGTGACCAGCACCCTGGCCCTGATGGAGCTCAAGGGAATGGTGCGGAGCTTGGGGAGAATGAACTACGCGCTGAGCACCTCATAAATAACATGGGGAAGAAAGACCTGGTCATCGTAGAATCTCCGGCGAAGGCCCGAACCATCAGCCGCCTTCTCGACGGGAGGTATGTGGTCAAGGCCACCATGGGCCATGTCCGAGACCTCCCCGAAAGTGAGCTGGGCGTGGACGTGGAAAATGACTTCTCCCCCCGGTATCGTATCCTGCCAGGCAAGGGGAAGATAATTAAGGAGATAAAGGCCGCTGCGAAGGCTGCTGGAAAGATATACTTGGCCACCGATCCCGACCGCGAGGGGGAGGCCATCTCCTGGCATCTAGTTGAAGCCGCTGGGCTGAAGAATTCTAATCTGGGGAGGGTCATCTTCCACGAGATAACCAGAAAAGCCGTCACTAAGGCCCTAAAACATCCCGGGGAGATCAATCTCAAGTTAGTGAATGCCCAGCAGGCCCGCCGAATAATTGATCGGCTGGTGGGCTACAAGATAAGTCCACTCCTCTGGCGAAAGGTCAAGAGAGGCCTCTCGGCAGGAAGGGTTCAGTCCGCTGCCCTGAGGATGATCGCTGAGCGGGAGCAGGAGATCAGGGACTTTGTCCAGCAGGAGTACTGGACGATCTCAGTCCAGCTTAGAAAGACCGCCCGGGAGCAAAGCTTTGTTGCTAAGCTAGTAAACTGCGAGCTGGCAAGCTACGCAGAGGTAGAGAAGGCTTGTCAGGAGCTGAAGAACTCCGACTTCAAAGTAGCTCGGGTAGAACAGAAGAAGAGCTTGCGCCAGCCAGTGCCTCCGTTCATTACCAGCACCCTACAGCAGGAAGCCTGGCGCAAGCTCCGCTTCTCCGCTAGCCACACTATGATCATCGCTCAGCAGCTCTACGAGGGCCTGCCCCTGGGAGGGGAAGAGGCTGTGGGACTCATCACCTATATGCGCACCGATTCCATGCGCATCGCCTCCCAGGCCATCTCAGAGGCAAGGGCCTACATCCAAGAGAGCTACGGGGCCCAATTCCTTCCTACCTCACCCCGCCTCTTCACCAAGAAGGTGAAAGGAGCTCAGGAGGCCCACGAGGCCATTCGCCCCACCTCGATCCGCCGAGAGCCAGAGCTTGTCAGGCCCTACCTCACGACTGACCAATTCAAACTCTATGAGCTCATCTGGAGGCGGATGCTGGCGAGCCAGATGGCTGCGGCGGAGCTTGAGACCACCATCGTGGACGTGGAAGCTCGTTCACCCTCCGAGATCTATCTCCTTCAAGCCCGGAGCACAGAAGTGGCCTTCCCTGGCTTCCTCGTGCTGTATGCCGAAGGAAAGGACGAGGAGGAAGGAGAGGAAGCCAACCTACCCTTGCCAGAGCTGGAAGAGGGGGAAAACCTCCTGCTAATAAAGCTCACCCCCGAGCAGCACTTCACCAAGCCGCCGCCACGCTACACCGAGGCCACCCTGATCAAAGCCCTGGAGCAAAATGGCATTGGCCGACCCAGCACCTATGCTCCCATCATCTCCACGCTCCTGCAGCGAGGTTACATCAAAAAGGAAAGGGGGCATTTCAAGCCCGAGGAGCTGGGAATCATAGTTACCGACCTGCTCAAGGAGCACTTTCCCGAGGTAGTTGACCTAAGCTTTACGGCCCAGATGGAGAAGAAACTGGACGAGATCGCCTGGGGAAAGCGAGAGTGGATACCCACCCTTCGTGAGTTTTATCAACCCTTCTCGAAGACGGTGGAGCGAGCTTCATCGGCCATGCAGAAGGTAAAACTGCCGGTAAAGGTCACCGATGAGGTCTGCGAACTCTGTGGCCGACCAATGGTGATCCGGCAAGGTCGCTATGGGTCCTTCCTGGCCTGCAGCGGATACCCGGAGTGCCGGAATACCCGACCGCTGCCGATCGAAGCTCACTGCCCCCGCTGTGGGGCCCGGCTGATCGAGCGACGCAGCAAAAAGGGACGCACCTTTTACGGCTGCTCCAATTACCCGGAGTGCGACTTCTCCGTCAAGAGCAAGCCTTTGCCCCAGCCCTGCCCCTACTGCCAGGGATTGCTCATTCCAGTGAGCAGCAAGACCGCTAAGTGTTTGGACTGCGGGCAGAGGATAAAACTTGAGGAGCTGGAGGCCAGCCCAGCCACCCTCTGACGGGGTGGTAGCAGACCTAAAATGCCTGGAATGAATCTCGACCAACTGCTTGCTGAATATCGCCGTTATCTGGGAGCCGAGCGCAACTTCTCCCAATACACGGTGAGGAACTATATCACCGATGTACTCGACTTCTTGCAGTTCCTAAAGCTTGCTCAGAAGTCCCTGGGAGAGGTTGACCACCTTCTTATCCGCAGCTGGCTGGGCCAGCTCCTGGAGCGGGGGATAGCTCGGGGCAGCATCTGTCGTAAGCTAAGCGCCCTGCGCTCCTTCTTCCGCTACCTGACCCGAGAGAGAAAGCTCCCCCACGATCCAATGAGCACGGTCTCCGGACCAAAGCGCGAGCGTAAGCTCCCCTCATTTCTCAGCCCTCAGGAGATGCAAAAGCTCCTTGAGGCCCCTGATACCTCCACACCACAGGGCTTGCGGGACAAGGCTCTACTCGAACTCCTTTATGCTGCTGGCCTGAGGGTGAGCGAGGTGGTGTTTCTGAACGTGGGGCACGTGGATCTCAAAGCTCGTCAAATCAGGGTTTGGGGCAAGCGCTCCAAGGAGCGCATGGTGCTCATCGGCAGGCCAGCGGCGGAGGCCTTGGAGCAATACCTGAAATTTGGTCGGCCAAAGCTCCTAAGGAGGAGAAGTGAGGCTCTTTTCCTTAACCGGTATGGGAAAAGAATCGCCGCACGTCGGGTGCAGCGTCTGGTCAGAGAATATGCAGCGAGGGCGGGAATCGAGCGCCGGGTGTTTCCGCATATGTTGCGTCATACCTTTGCCACCCACATGCTCGACGGGGGAGCTGACCTCCGAGCGGTGCAGGAACTTCTGGGTCATGCCAGCCTTTCCAGTACTCAGATCTACACTCACGTAACGCAGATCCAGATGCGCCGGAAGTACCTGCAGGCACATCCGCGGAGTGAGGAGAGTGAGCCGCCTGAAGAAACTTCGCCATAAGCTCTCAGGACAGGGAATAGAAGCCCTCCTCGTCTCCTGCCCAGCAAACTTAGGCTATCTCTCAGGCTTCGACGGTGAGGGCTTCCTGCTCATTACCTCGGATAAGGCTTACCTGTTCACCGATTTCCGCTATACGGAGCAAGCTCAGGAACAAGCCAGCGGCTTTGAGCTGGTGCAGGTGAGCAGTAAGCTCTTCAGGTGGCTTCCGGAATGGATTTCGGAACTTAGTATTCGGCAGCTAGGAATTGAGGGAGAGTGCCTTTCCTTGAACACCTACCGGAAACTGGCGGAAAGCCTTTCAAACCTTGATCCTCCCCCTGAACTCCTCCCTACCAGCGGGGTGGTGGAATCCCTTCGAGCAGTGAAGGATGAAGCTGAAATCGAGCGGCTCAAACAAGCCGCCTCCCTGGCGGAAGCTGCCTTGAGGCAAGCCAAGGAACTCCTCCGCCCCGGGCTCAGGGAGAAGGAGGTGGCCTGGGAGCTAGAAAAGTTCTTGCGGGAGAACGGCAGCGAAGGGCTACCCTTCGAGATCATCGTGGCCTCAGGGCCTAACTCCGCCCTCCCCCACGCCAGGCCAACCACACGCCTCCTCGCCGAGGGAGAGCCGGTAATCATCGACCTTGGTGCTCGCATTCAAGGCTACTGCAGTGACCTAACCCGAACCTTCTTCCTAGGGGAACCCCTGGGGGAATTTGAGAGGGTGTTCCAGCTGGTTCAGGAGGCTCAGAGGACAGCGTTGGAGGGGATACGCCCCGGCATGACCGCAGAGGAGGCCGACGGATTGGCCAGGAAGGTCATCGAGAGGGCCGGCTTGGGTGAGGCCTTTGGGCATGGACTGGGACATGGGGTAGGGCTGGAAGTTCATGAGGCACCCCGGCTGGGACCAGAGTCAGCGGATATCCTAGAGGAGGGGATGGTCTTCACTCTCGAGCCAGGGATCTACCTCAAGGGGCAGGGTGGTGTAAGAATTGAAGACATGGTAGTATTAAGAGGAGGGAAAGTCTGCAAGTTAACTGAAGTGGAGGAAGGACATGATTGACACCAGCGAACTTCGCAAGGGGATAGCCATTGAACTGGAAGGCCGTATCTACTACATCCTCGACTACCGGCACATCAAGCTGGGGAGAGGCACCGCCCAGGTAAGATTAAAGTTACGTGATATTCAGGAGGGGCATACCATCGAGCGCACCTTTCAGGCAGGGGAAACCTTCAAGCGAGTTTATCTGGAAACCAAACCCGCTCAGTATCTCTATCAAGATGGCGAACTCTACTATTTCATGGATCAGGAGAGCTTCGAACAGATCCCACTCTCTCAAGAACAGCTGGGCGATGCTCTGAATTACCTGAAGGAAGGGCTGGTGGTGCAGCTCTCCAGACATGAGGGCCAGACAGTGGGGGTAGAGCTCCCCATCACGGTTGATCTTAAGGTTGTGGAAACCGGGCCAGCTTTCAAAGGGGACACCTCCTCAGGTGGGGGCAAGCCAGCCACCTTAGAGACTGGCCTGACCGTCCAGGTCCCCTTCTTTATTGAGACCGGGGACGTCGTCCGGGTGGACACCAGAACCGGCGAATATCTAGAAAGGGTCAGCTGAGCTGACCGAGGTTAAACCACTGCGGAACAACCATGAGGTTGTTTCTAAAGCATGCGCTGGACTGGGTTTGTGTTCGCCGCTCGCTCAAGGTTGCTTTAGTGGTAGGAACCACACTTGCTTTGATCAATCACTACGATGCCCTGCTTTACAGGACGGTGACAACCACAGATGTCCTTCAGATAGCGATAACCTACCTGGTTCCCTATTCAGTGGCCACTTTTGGCTCTGCCATGCAGGCCAGGCATATCGAGCTACAGCATCTTAAGAGGAGCGGGAAGTCATCCAAGGAAGAGGCTAAAGAGCGGTGAGAACGCTTTCCTAGCCAGCTTGAGTCCTACGGCTAGCCGTAAGGGGTTCCTAAGAAATGGAAAATGCTGATATCCTCCTTCGCGCTGACCTTCACGTCCACACCTGCTATTCCCCAGATTCACGAGCCTCCCTAGAGGACATCATCAAGGTTTGCCAAAGAAAGGGGATAAATTGCCTAGCGATAACCGATCATAATACCATTGCCGGGGCACTGAAGCTTAAGAAACTGGCTCCCTTCTCCGTCATCGTAGGGGAGGAGATCATGACCCTCAGCGGAGAGGTGATAGGCTATTTCCTGCAGGAGGAAATCCCCCGCGGGCTTTCAGCGGAGGAGACTGTAGCTCGGATCAAGTCCCAGGGAGGGCTGGTATGCCTGCCTCATCCCTTCGACCATCTCACTCGTTCGCCACTGAGGAGTCGAGAACGGGAGAAGCTGCTTGGCAAGATTGACATCATCGAGGTGTTTAACGCACGAACTGTTTTCCCAAGAGCCTCGGCCAAAGCACGCCGCTTCGCTCGCCACAATGGCTTCCTGGCCAGCGCTGGAAGCGATGCCCATCTGCCCCATGAGGTGGGCAATGCCTACGTCGAGATGCCTCCCTTCAATGGCCCGGAAGACTTCCTGGCCAAGCTTGGGCAAGGAAGGATATTTGGTCGGCCAGCCAATCCACTTATTCACCTGATCACCCTCGTGGACAAATTTTTGAACTTCCCTCGCCGGCCGAGGTCCGAGTAGAACTATGAGAAAGGTGGCCATTCTCACCGACAGCACTTGCTGTCTGCCTCAGGAGCTGGTGGAGAGGTATGACATTCGGGTGGTTCCTCTGCTGATAATTCATGAGGGCAAGAGCTATCGTGATGGGATTGATATAAGCCCCGGCAAGGTTTATAAAATCATGCGTCGGCGGAAAAATCTCCCTACCACCTCCACCCCTTCAGCAGGAGCCTTCCTAGAGACCTTCCGCCAGATGAGCCGGGAGGCAGAGGCCATACTCTGCATCACCCTCACCGGACTGCAGAGCGGAGTCTTTGAGACGGCTTTAGCGGCTCGAGAGATGGCCCGGGAGGCGCTTCCTGAGGCGGTCATCGAGGTGCTCGACAGTCGCTCCGTGGCCGGTGCGCTGGGATTTATCGTCCTAGAGGCTGCTCGCAGCGCCAGCCATGGAGCAGAGCTGTCCCAGGTGATCGAGGTCGCTCAAGACGTAATGAGTCGGGTGAACTTCCTGGCCATGCTGGACACCCTTTTCTACCTCGCTAGAACGGGTCGCATTGGCCGAGCAGCAGCTTGGGCCGGCTCGCTGCTAAACGTCAAGCCCATCGTAGAGCACTCCCCTTCCATCGGGGAGACGGTGCCCGTGGCTCGCCCCAGAACCAAGGCGAAGGCTGTGGAGCAGATGTTAGAGATGATGGAGAAAAGGGTGGGAAGCTCTAGAGTGCACGTCGCAGTTCACCACGCTGATGAGCTGGAAGAAGGAGAGAAACTCCGGGCCGAGATTAGCTCCAGGTTTAACTGCGCCGAGCTTTACCTCACCGAGTTTACACCCAGCATGGGAGTCCATGCTGGCCCGGGCCTCCTGGCCATCTCCTTTTACGCTGACTGAGAATTAATCCCCCAGCTCAACGCTTCCGGTATTGTTTCTGCTTGCGTGCTCGGCGGAAGCCGTACTTTTGCCGTTCCTTCACCCGGGGATCGCGAGTAAGCAATCCGTGGCTACGGAGCAAGAGCTTCAGATTAGGATCAGCTTGAACTAGTGCTCGGCTGATGCCGTGCCTGACTGCCTCGGCCTGCCCGGTGATTCCGCCGCCCTCCACCTTTGCTACCACCCGAAACTTTTCCAGATTTCCAGTGAGCTGAAGAGGTTGCAGGACGGTAGCCTGGAGTCTCTCGGTGGGGAAAAATTCCTTAAAGGATTTGTCGTTCACCAGGACTCCCCCGCCATTCGGGTAGAGCCTAACTCGGGCCACCGACGTCTTCCTCCTCCCGGTGCCGTAAAAGTACCTTTCCCTTTCTTCCAAGACTCTCCTACCCTTTGCCCTGGCCCTTCACCTGAGCCTGATGAGGATGTTCCGGGCCGGGATAAACCTTAAGTTTCCTAAGCATGGCTCGACCGAGAGGGCCCTTGGGCAACATGCCCTTGACCGCATGTTCAATTACCTTACAGGGGTCCTTCTGCATCAATTTGCCCAAGGTGATGGATTTCAGTCCCCCAGGATAACCTGAGTGACGATAGTACGCCTTCTGTTCAGCCTTCTTCCCGGTGACCCTCACCTTGGAGGCGTTCACCACGATTACATAATCCCCAGTATCTAGCCAGGGAGTGTAAATCGGCTTATGCTTCCCTCGCAGAATGATGGCGATTTCGGAGGCTAGCCGGCCAAGGGTTTTACCCGAGGCATCCACTACCTTCCACTCCTTCTCTATCTCTGGGCCCTTGACACTGTAAGTTCTCATGAGTTCTCCCAACCGGCGAAAAGCTCAAGATTTGGATAATTCACCCGGGTCAGATAAAGTCCATAGGGTGGAGCTACCCATCTCGCGGCACCTACCTTTCCGCAATCGATCAGCTCCTGGAATTCCTCAAGAGCAAGCTTCCCCAAGCCGAGCCTGATGAGAGCTGCTGTCATGCGACGCACCTGCTGCGGGAGAAAAGAATCCGCCTCGACATCAAAGAGGACTAACTTCCCTTTTCGATTTACCTCTGCCCAAAGGATCCGACGCCTCGGATTGCGGCATCCCAGGCTGCCAGCGAAGGGGGCGAAATTGTGCTCTCCCACCAGCATCTTCGCCCCCTGGCTCATGCGCTCGACATCGAGTCTTTTGCTCAACAAAAGGGCTCGCCGATAGAGCAGAGAGGAGGGCGTCGGGCTATTCAATATAACATAACGATATTCTCGACTGAGAGCGCTGCGTCGAGCATCGAAATCCGATGGAACCTCGCGGCCCGCTCGGACTGCAATGTCCCTGGGTAGGTAAAAGTTCAAAGCCCGGACAAAGTTCGCTAAGGGTAGCGAGGTCTCGCTCTCAAAGCTAACCACTTGCCCCTTGGCATGCGCCCCAGCATCGGTGCGTCCAGCTCCTTTTATCCTGACCATCTCCCCGGTAACCTTCTTAATGGCCTTCTCCAGCTCACCCTGAATCGTGGGCACACCCGTTTGATACTGAAAGCCGAAATACCTTGTCCCGTCATACTCAACTAGGAGGGCGAACTTCATACCAGCTCTAAGCGAGCCATGGGGGCTCCATCCCCCTGCCGGCGTCCCAGCTTGATGAGGCGTGTGTAGCCACCGGGGCGATCGGCATACCGAGGCGCCAGCTCCTCAAATAGCTTTCGGACCACGTCCTCATCATAAATAAAGGCCAGTGCTTGGCGGCGGGAGTGAAGGTCTCCTGCCTTGCCCAGGCTTATTATCCTCTCTGCCAGAGGACGAACTGCCCGAGCCTTGGCTTCAGTAGTCACCAGCTTGCCATATCTCAAGAGATCGGTCACCTGATTCCGGTAAAGTGCCAAGCGGTGGCTGCTCCTACGAGAGAGTTTATACCCGGCAACCCGGTGCCTCATTTCTCCTCTTTCACCCTGAAACCTCTTGCCTCCAGCTTCCTCTTTAGCTCTTCCATCTCCCCCTCTTCCGCAGGAGTTGGCTCGGTTGGCTTAGCAGCCAGCCCCGAGCTCTCCAGGCATTCCTGGAGTTCCTGCCAGGCCTTTTCACCGAAATTGCTCAGGCTGAGAAGCTCCTCCTTGCTCTTCTTGAGTAGCTCGTCTACCGTTCGAATCCCCCCGCGGCGAAGGGCGTTAAGCACTCTGGAGGAGAGGCCCAGCCTCTCCAAGGGGACCTCCTCCTTCACCACCTCTGCTTCCTCCTCTTCTGGCGCTTCTGGCTTCAGTTCCTCCAGCATCTCCAGACGGCTAAGCTTGGCGAAGAGCGAAAGATGTCGAATCAGGATCTGGGCCCCTTGCCCCAAGGCCTCCTCAGGAGAGATAGCCCCATTAGTCCATATCTCCAGAGTGAGCTTGTCAAAATCGCTCCGATCGCCCACGCGAGTCTTTTCAACCTGGTAGTTCACTCGTCTTATGGGCGTGAAGATCGCATCCACGGGCAACACCCCGATGGGCCTTCCCCCAACCGTGCTGGCGGGAACATACCCCCTGCCCACCTCCACGAAGAACTCCACCTCGAGCTTCGCTTCAGGTGAGTCCAGGGTGGCTAGATGAAGCTCCGGGTTAACGATCTCGAAATCCGCCGATGGCTTTATATCCCCGGCACAGACCTTCCTCTCCCCCTCAACCTCGAGGAAGAGGCTACCCGAATGCCCTGTGAGCGGCCGCAGGCATATCTCCTTGACGTTGAGCAGGAACTCGATTATGTCCTCCTTCATGTGGGGCAGCGTGGAGAACTCATGCTGCACCCCCTCGATGCGAACAGCGGTTACTGCTGCCCCCGGGAGTGAGCTCAGGAGCACCCGCCGCAGAGCATTGCCCAGGGTGATGCCATAGCCTCTTTCCAAGGGCTCGACCACGAAACGGCCATAGTTATTGGAGGTCTCCAGAGACTTGAATCTGGGGGCTATTTCCAGTCCTGCTTCCAACAAGTTGACCTCCTACCTTGCATAGTACTCCACAATAAGCTGCTCATTAATAGTGAAGCCAATGTCCTCACGAGTTGGCTCTCCCAGAACCTTGGCCACAAGCTTCTCCTGATCCAGGCTCAGCCAACTGGGAATCTTCACCTCCTTCACCCTTTGGGCAGCGCTCTGATAGGGGAAGCGATTCTCCTCACCCTCCTCCCAGCTAATGACATCGCCAGGATTTACCAAATAGGAGGGGATATCTACCCGGCGACCATTGACCTTAAAATGGCCATGACGAACGAGCTGCCGGGCTTGGGGACGCGACTCAGCAAAGCCAAGCCGATAGATCACGTTATCCAGCCTTCTCTCCAAAAGCTTGAGCAGGTTCTCCCCCGTGAGCCCAGGAAGCTTGGAGGCCATCTCAAAGTAGCGACGAAACTGACGCTCCAGGATTCCATAAATTCGCTTGGCCTTTTGCTTCTCCAGGAGCCTCAGCCCGTATTCCGAGAGCTTGCGCGGACGACTATGAGGTCGGTGTCCTGGAGGGGTGCGTCGGCGCTCCAGGGGGCATCTAGGGGTATAACACTTCTCCCCCTTCAGAAAGAGCTTCTCGCCATGGCGGCGGCAAAGGCGACAAACTGGGCCAGTGTAGCGAGCCATCCTCCCTTATACCCTCCTTCGCTTCGGTGGACGACAGCCATCGTGAGGGATAGGGGTCACATCCCTAATGCTTAAGATAGTGAGTCCGGCCGCCTTGAGGGTGCGGATAGCGGCCTCTCGGCCACTTCCTGGGCCCTTGATGTAGACATCAACCTGCCGCAAGCCATGCTCCATCCCCCTTCGGGCTACCTGCATGGCCGCTTGCTGGGCAGCATAGGCCGTCCCCTTCCTCGTTCCTTTAAACCCGACCGTTCCGGAACTCCCCCAGCAGATAACATTTCCCTCCTGGTCAGTGAGCGTGATGATGGTGTTATTAAAGGTGGACTGGATATAAGCCCGCCCATGTACCACTCCCTTCCGCTCCCTCTTCCTAACCCTGGTCGTCGTTTTCTTCCTCGCCACTTCCCCTCCTGTAGAAATAAGTTATCTCCCAGATCAAGCTTGCCACTCGGCTTACTTCTTCGCTGCACCGCGTCGGCGCCCTCTGCCAGCCACGGTCTTCCGAGGGCCTCGCTTCGTGCGAGCGTTAGTCCGAGTACGTTGTCCCCGAACTGGCAATCCCCGGCGGTGCCTTATCCCTCGGTAGCTACCGATCTCGATTAATCTTTTGATATTGAGCTGGACCTCCTTCCTTAAATCACCCTCGACTTTGTACTCCCGATCAATGATTTCGCGAATACGGCTCAGCTCCTCATCAGAAAGCTCCCTCACCTTTTTCGCCGGGTCAACTGCAGCCTTAGCCAACACCTGCCGACTCAAGTTAGGGCCGATCCCGTAGAGATACTGCAGTGAGATCTCCACCCGCTTATTGTCCGGGATGTCCACTCCAGCAACTCGTGCCATTTCCCTATCCTCCCTGGGGATATTTATCCCTGCCTTTGCTTATGTTTTGGATTGGTGCAGATAACGCGCACAACGCCGCGGCGGCGTATCACCTTGCACTTGGCACACCTGGGCTTTACCGAGGCCTTCACCTTCATGCCTCACTCCAATCTATAGGTTATCCTACCGCGGGAGAGGTCATAGGGGGAAAGCTCCACCAGAACTCGATCCCCGCGGACTATTCGAATAAAATACTTCCTCATCTTACCCGAGGCGTGGGCGAGAACCTGATGCCCATTGGGCAGCTCCACCCGGAACATGCCGCTGGGCAGCGGTTCGATCACTCTTCCCTCGACCTCAATCTTCTCCTTCTTCGGCATGAGTTACCTCAATCAAAGCTGCGTCAGTATCTCAGCCTCTCCATCGGTGACGACGATGGTATGTTCAAAATGGGCCGAGAGACTGCCATCGGCGGTGACTACCGTCCACCCATCCGGGCGCACCCTCGTCTGCCAGCCCCCAGCGTTGATCATCGGCTCGATGGCCAGGGTCATGCCAGGGCGCAGCAGAGGCCCCTTTCCTGGAGGGCCAAAGTTAGGTATTTGAGGCTCCTCATGCATCCTGCGCCCGATCCCGTGCCCCACATATTCCCGAACGGGGGAGAAACCTCGAGCTTCCACACAACTCTGGATGGCATGGGAAATGTCGCTCACATGGGCGCCTGCCCTGGCAGCGGCAATCCCCGCCGCCAGAGCCCCCCGGGTAGCCTCAATGAGGCTCCGGGCCAGGGGAGTGATCTCTCCTACCCCCACCGTCACCGCTGCGTCTCCATGAAATCCCTTGTAATTCGCAGTTATGTCAATTGAAATTATGTCCCCCTCTTTGAGCGCCCGTTCTCCGGGTATGCCGTGAACCACCTCGTCATTGACCGAGGTGCAGATGTGCGCTGGAAATCCGCGATATCCCTTGTCCGAGGAAGCAGCGCCATATTGCCTAAGCTCCTCAGCGGCCAAGGCGTCCAGCTCGCCGGTGGTTATCCCCGGCCTCACTTCCTGAACCAGCCTCTCCAAAACCTTCGCCACGATTCGGCCCACTTCCCTCATGATCCGCAGTTCCTCAGCCGACTTAAGGATGATGCTCATTATTTTAAAGCTTTTCCAGGGTCTGAAGCAAGTCCGCCGCTACCTCCTCCACCCGTTTCCCTCCATCCACCTCGATGAGCTTTCCCCTTCGAGCATAGAAGTCCAGCAGAGGAGCAGTCTCCTCAAGATAGACCTCTATCCGCTTCCTGACCGTCTCCTCCTTGTCATCCTCTCGCTGGTAAAGCTTCCCTCCGCAGAGGTCACATCTTCCTGCCACCTTTGGCGGGTGGCTCAACAGATTATAGGGCGTCTGGCAATTCTGACAGATCCACCGGCTGGAAAGACGCTGAATAAGCTCCTCCTTGGGAACTTCAAGGTAGATGGCCCGGTCGATCCCCACGGACTTCTCCAGGGCTTCTGCCTGGGCCCTTGTCCGGGGGAACCCATCCAGGATGAAGCCCCGATCATCTAGATGAGAGAGTTGCTCCAATATCAACTTTATGGTAACCTCATCGGGAACGAGCAGGCCCTTCTCCATGTATGACTTAGCAAGCTTTCCCAGTTCAGTTCCGCTCTCCGCTGCCTGGCGGAAGAGGTCCCCTGAGGCGATGTGAACCAATCCCAGCCTCTCAGAGAGAATCTTTGCCTGTGTCCCCTTTCCCGCCCCAGGAGCACCCAGGAAGACCAACTTAAGTCTACGACCACTCCGTTTCAGAGCATTCACTTGAGAAATCCCTCATAGTGTCGTATCAGGAGCTGAGCCTCCATCTGCCTCATGGTATCCAAAACTACCCCTACCACAATCAGGAGCCCGGCGCTACTCAGGATCATAAGGTTAGTAGCTGGTACATTTGCCGGAGTGCCCGCTATCCAGCGGGCAAAGATGGGCATAATGGCCACCAGCCCAAGACAGAGCGCCCCCCCCCAGGTAACCCGATTGATCACCCGATTAAGATACTCCGCCGTGGTCTTCCCCGGCCTTATGCCGGGTATGAAGCCCCCCTGCTTCTGCAGGGTATCGGGGATGTTCTGCTGCTGAAAAATGATCATGGTGTAGAAGAAGGTGAAGCCTATGACCAGAAGGAAGTAGAGGCTCCAGTAAAACCACCAGTAACTCCCGTTCGGGCGAAAGAGATCCCAGATGTGATTCGCCAGATTAGGGTCTTGACCTGGTGGGTTGGCGAACCAGCTAGCTACCGTGCCCGGGAAGACCATGAGCGCTATGGCAAAGATCAGGGGAATCATTCCGGCAGAGTTCACGCGAATGGGTAGATAAGTGCCCCCACTCTGACGGTACATTCTTCCCCCGCGAAAGATCTGCCGGGAATACTGCACCGGGATGCGTCGATAAGCCTCGGTAAAGTAAACTATGAAGAAGGTGATAGCCAGAAAGAGAAGCAGCAACTTGATCATACCTCCAACCCCGGTGCTGAGGTAACTGCGCCCGATGTTTCCTGGCAGTGCAGCCACAATCCCGCCAAAGATTATTATCGAGATCCCATTGCCAATCCCATGCTCGGTAATTCGCTCTCCCAGCCAGACTAGTAACATGGTGCCGGCAGCCAGACAGAGTATCATGGCGAAGGTAGGCAGTAGATTGGCCCCCGACAATCCTATCCCGCTGATGGGAGGCTGTGTCATACCTGAAACTGGGCGGCTGAAGAGAACCAGTTGCCCGTACCCTTGGAGCATGGCCAATGGAACAGTCAGAAAGTGAGTGTACTGGTCCAGCCTTCTTCGACCCTCCTCCCCTTCCTGAGAAAGCGCCTGAAGCCGGGGGATCACCGGCACCAGGAGTTGCATCACGATCGTGGCGGTAATGTAGGGGTATACCCCCATGGCCACGATGCTCAAATTCCTCATGGCCCCGCCGCTGAAAAGGTCGAGCATGCCCAGAAGTTGACTACGCTGGAAAAGCTCATGAAGGGCCTCCGTATTTACCCCGGGCAAAGGGATATGTGCCAAGAGGCGAAAGATTACCAGGATGCCCAAGGTGAAGAAGAGCTTTCGGCGCAGGTCTGGAAGGTGCAGGGCATCCCGTACCGCCTGGAGCAACTTTGGCATCCCAGGGCCTACTCTGCGCTCTGCCAAGGTATCTCCTCCGCCTTTCCTCCAGCAGCTTCTATCTTCTCCCTAGCCGTTTCCGAGAACTTATGAGCCTTCACCCTGAGAGGGTAGCCCAGATCCCCGCGACCTAATATCTTAATCGGCTTCCTCAGGTTTCTCACCACCCGGGCCTCCACCAGCTCCTCTGGGGTCACCTCAGCTCCCTCGGGGAATCTCTCCAGCTTCTCCAGGTTCACCACCGCATATTCCCTGCGGAACGGGTTGGTGAATCCCCGCAGCTTGGGCAGCCTCATCGAGAGAGGGGTTTGACCACCCTCGAAGAGGGGGTGCACTCCGCCACCGGACCGGGACTTCTGCCCTTTCATCCCCCGGCAGGAGTAAGTGCCATGTCCACTACCAATCCCCCGACCAACGCGCTTGCGCTTGTGCTTGGCACCCAGGGGTGGGGCTAGCTCATGCTCCCGAATCAACCTTCCCCTCCTCAGCAGCCTTCTTCAGCTTCCCCCGCCGGGCCAGCGTCTCCTCTGGATCCATCAACAGGCTCAAGGCCTTGAATGTCGCCGGAACCACGTTTATCGGATTGGTGCTGGCGCTCAGGATCTTGCTCAGGACATCCTTTACCCCAGCAGCTTCAACCACTGCCCGAACGGATCTGGCAGCAACCACGCCGGTGCCTGGAGAGGCTGGCTTGAGCATGACCCTTGCCGCACCAAACTTGGCCACTATTTCATGAGGTATGGTGGTTCCCCTAAGCGGCACCTGGATGAGGTTCTTCCGCGCCCTGGCGGAGGCCTTCCTGATCGCTTCTGGAATCTCTGCCCCCTTGCCTAAGCCATAACCTACCCTGCCCTGGCCATCTCCCACCACCACCAAGGCGCTGAAGGAGAGCTTTTTCCCACCGGTGACCGTCTTAGCCACCCGGCGCAGGTGAACCAACTTCTCCGTCAGGCTGGGAACTTCCGACTCCATCCTTTCTCGCACCTGAAGGCTCCTCTAAAACTTCAGTCCGGCTTCCCTAGCTCCCTCAGCCAGGGCCTTGACCCGACCATGATATTCGTACCCGCCACGGTCGAAGGCCACCAATTCCACCCCCGCCTCTCTGGCTCTTTTCCCCACCAGGGCACCCACGATCCGGGCCTTTTCCAACTTGGTCTTGCCAGAAAGTTCCTCTCTTATCTCCGGGTCAAGGCTTGAAGCTGAGACAAGTGTTCGACCCTCTTCATCGTCGATGATCTGAGCATAGATATGCTTCAAGCTTCGAAAAACACAGAGCCTCGGCCGGGCGGAATTGCCCGTGACCTTCTTCCTCACCCTCAAATGCCGCCTTATCCGGGCCTCTCGGCTGGTCTTGATCCTCATTTATCTCTTCCCAACCCTCCCCGCCTTGCCAGGCTTAAGCATGAGCTGTTCTCCCAGATAGCGTACGCCCTTCCCCTTATAGCGATCCGGGGGGCGCAACCGGCGAATTCGGGCAGCTACCTCCCCCACCAGCTCCTTGTCTATTCCGAAGACCCTAATGCGGTTCCCTTCCACGCTGAGGGAGACATCAGGTGGGGGAGCGAATTCCACCGGGTGGGAGTAGCCCAGTTGAAGCACCAGTTTCTCCCCGACTTTCTGGGCTCGGTAGCCAGTCCCCACGATCTCCAGGGTCTTGGTAAAACCCTCACTTACCCCCTGCACCATGTTGGCCAGGAGTGCCCGTGTTAGCCCATGAAGAGAGCGATGGGTTCGATTATTCGTGGGGCGGGTCACCACGACGGCCCCGTCCTGAACCTTGATGGACAGATCCGGATGGAAGGACCGCCTCAGTTCTCCCTTTGGACCCCGCACCACCACCTCGTTGCCCTCCTCGATCAGAACCTCAACCCCTGGTGGCAAATTTACGGGCTTCTTACCAATCCTTGACATGGCTCACCAGACGTAACACAGGATCTCGCCGCCGATGCCCCTCCGCCAGGCTTCCTTCCCAGTCATCACCCCCTGGGAGGTGGACATGATGACCACGCCCAGACCCCCAAAGATGCGCGGGATTTCCTCCTTGCCAACATATACTCGCCGCCCGGGCTTGCTAACGCGCTTGAGTCCTCGGAGCACCGGCTCCTTCTTACCGGCATACCTGAGCTTGATCTTTAATACTCGCTGAGGCGTGTTGCCCCTTAACACCTCGAAGCCCTCAATAAAGCCTTCCTCCTTGAGTACCTTGGCAATGGCGAGCTTTATCTTCGAGGCTGGAATGAGCACCCACTCCTTGCCTACCAGGTTGGCGTTCCTGATCCGCGTCAGCATGTCAGCAATGGGATCGGTCACCATCTTACCAGCTTGCCTTTCTCACGCCCGGGAGCAGCCCCTCATTGGCCAGTTTGCGAAAACAAATCCGGCAGAGCCCGAAGTGCCGAATGAAAGCCCGGGGCCGTCCACAGAGGCGGCAGCGATTTCTATGCCTCACCTCATACTTCTGAGGCTTCTGCGACTTCACGATCTTCGATTTCTTGGCCATCTTCCCAATCCCTCAGGTTAAGCTGGCAAAGGGCATACCTAGGAGCTCAAGTAGCCTCTTCCCCTCCTCATCCGTTCCCGCCGTGGTGACTATGGAGACCTCAAGCCCCCGTACTTTGTCGATCTTATCATATTCAATCTCCGGAAAGATTATCTGCTCCCTGAGGCCTAGAGAGTAATTGCCATGCCCATCGAAGGAGTTGGCAGGCACTCCATGAAAATCCCTGATGCGTGGCAGGGCGGCATTAATCAGCCTATCGAGAAAGTCATACATACGATCTCCCCGAAGTGTAACCATCAAGCCGATGGGCATACCTCGCCGAACCTTGAAGCCCGCGATCGATTTCCTGGCCCGGGTGGTTACCGGCTTCTGCCCCGAGATCAGCGCAAGGTCTCGGCTAGCAGCTTCCAATGCCCGAGGGCTTTGAATGGCCTCGCCCAGGCCGATGTTCAGCACGATCTTTTCCAGCCGGGGAACCTCCATCGGACTGCGGTATCCCCTCTCCTGCATAAGCTTGGGCACGATCTCCTCACGATATTTTTGCTTCAGCCTCGAGGGCATCAGTCGATCACCTCCCCGCACTTCTTGCACCACCTGACCTTGCTCCCATCCGAAAGCTGCCGGAATCCAACCCTGGTGGGCTGATTACACTTCTTGCAGATAAGCTTGACCTTGGAGACATGAATAGGAGCTTCCATGGTCACGATTCCCGCCTGTCTGGCTCTTCCCGGACGCAGATGACGTTTGACCAGATTGACTCCTTCAACCACGATGCGGTCCTCACGGGGAAACGACCTCATAACCTTTCCCTTCTTACCGCGATCCTCCCCACGAATTACCAGCACTTCATCACCTTTGCGGATCTTCCTCAAAGCTAGACCACCTCCGGCGCCAGGGATATAATCTTGGTGAAGTTCTTCTCCCTGAGCTCGCGTGCTATGGGCCCAAATATGCGACTTCCCTTGGGATTTCCCCGCTCATCCAAGATAACTGCAGCATTGTCATCAAAGCGAATGTAAGAGCCGTCCCTGCGGCCATAGGTTTTGGCCACTCGAACGACCACTGCCCTCACCACATCCCCCTCCCTGACCGATCCCCCGGGCACGGCTTCCTTCACCGAAGCCACGATCACGTCCCCCACCCGGGCGTACCTCTTTTTGGTGCCGCCTGGGATGTTGATGCACATGATCTCTCGAGCGCCGGTATTATCAGCCACCTTAAGCCTGGTGTATATCTGAATCACCGGTCTCCTCCACCTTTTCCAGCCCTTCGGCTTCAAGCTCCTCAGGAAGTTCGGCCGCGATCGCCCGGCCGATGATCTCCAAAACCCTCCATCGCTTCTCCCTGGAAAGAGGCCGGGCCTCTATGATCTTCACCACATCACCCACCCGACAGGCATTGTTTTCATCGTGAGCCTTGAACTTCTTGCGGTAGCGGATGTACTTCTTGTAGCGAGGATGCTGGCGCAGTCTTTCCACCTGCACCACAACCGTCTTATCCATCTTGTCGCTCACCACTTGCCCGATAAAGATCTTCCGCTTACCCACTTATCCCCAGCTCCTTTTCCCGGAGTATCGTCTTTATGCGAGCAATCTTTCTCTTCACCTCGCGGATCTCCCTGAAATTGGTAAGCTGCCTGATGGCCAATCGCATCCTCAGGCTAAAGAGCTCCCGATAGGCCTCCTCGAGCTCCTTCCCCAGCCTCTCCCGATCTAGTTCTCTGAGTTCAGCAGCTTTCAAGATTTACCTCCGGGCTGAGTCTGCCGAGTTACGATGCGGGTGGCTATGGGCAGTTTATGAGAGGCGAGCCTCAAGGCCTCCCGAGCCATCTCCTCAGGTACTCCTCCAATTTCAAAGAGTATCCTCTCTCTCTTCACCGCCGCCACCCAGTGATCCACTGCCCCTTTTCCACCACCCATCCTCGTTTCCGGTGGCCGTGCCGTTACCGGCTTATCAGGAAAGATCCGGATCCAAACCTTCCCTCCCCGTCGGGCATGATGCACGATGGCTCGCCTGGCAGCCTCGATCTGGCGGGCGGTAATCCAGGCCGGCTCCAATGCCTGAAGTCCAAAATCGCCGAAGACCACCGCGTTACCCGAGGTCGCCCTGCCCTTAAGCCGGCCACGCTGCTGTTTGCGATATTTGACCCTTCTAGGCTGTAGCATTTTACTCCGCAGGCTCCTTAGTCGGCGTTGTCTCCAGGCCCACCTCCGGCATCTCAGGAAGGATATTCCCCTTGTAAATCCAGACCTTAACCCCTATCTTACCGGTGGTGGTGTGAGCTTCAGCAAAGCCGTAATCTATATCGGCGATTATAGTATGGAGGGGAACACTGCCCTCGTGCAAGGTTACCCGGCGAGCGATTTCCTGCCCGGCGAGTCGCCCAGCAACACTAACCTTTATTCCCTTAGCTCCCGCTGCCCTAGCGCGAGAGATAGCCTGTTTCATCGCCCGACGGTAGGACACCCTCCTCTCCAGCTGATCAGCGATGTTCCGCGCCACCAGGTAGGCATCGAGCTCCGGCTCCCGAATCTCCTGAATGTTGAGTCTAACCCTCTTCCCGGTAAGTTTCTCCAGCTTATTTCGCATCTCATCTATTCGACCCCCGCCACGACCTATCACCACCCCCGGCCGGGAGGTATGCACGGTCACCGTTATCTCACCTACCCCCCGCTCAATCTCTATCTTGGAAATGCCCGCCCCCTCGTAGTCGGACTTGATTAGCCAGCGAATAGCCAAATCCTCATGCAAGAGCTTGGGATAATTCTTTTCATCCTGCCACTTGGCCAGCCAGTCCCTGGTAATGCCCAACCTAAAGCCAAGGGGATGAACCTTCTGTCCCACTATTTAACTCCCATAGAAATTCGCTTCGCTCTTTCTACGAGGACCCTGTTTTGGGAACCCCCCTTGAATTTAAATTCTAGATTCAGGAGCCTCTGCAAAATTCTGCAAATTTTGCGGGTACTATTCATCTCCCACTACCACCGTAATGTGACTGGTCCGCTTAAGTATTGGATTAACCCTCCCGCGACCCTTAAACCGAACCCTTTTGAGTCGGAAGCCTTCATCAGCCCAAGCCTCTAAGACCCTGAGATCCGAGGAGGAGAGCTGATAATTATTCTCCGCGTTGGCTACAGCGGAACTCACCACTTTAGCCACCTTCCGGGCATTGGGGCTCGGCAGAAACTGCAAGATGGTTAAGGCCTCGTCCACTGACTTACCCCGAATGGCATCCAAGATGAGCCGCACCTTCTGAGCGGAGACCCTTACCGCCTTGGCCGTGGCCTTTACCCGCATGCCTACTTCTTCCTCCTCCCGGTTACGCTTATTTTCTCCGCCTTTACTATATGCCCACGGAAGGTCCTCGTGGGAGCGAATTCTCCCAGGCGGTGTCCCACCATATTTTCGGTGACGAAAACGGGAATATGGGTCTTGCCATTGTGAACGGCAATCGTTAAGCCGACCATCTGAGGAATGATCATGGAATCGCGGGACCAAGTCTTTATTACCTGACGCTTTCCGCTGCGGAGCACTGTCTCAACCTTCTCCATGAGCTTGGGATCGACAAAGGGGCCTTTCTTCAATGACCTACCCATCACTTCCTCCTCTGAACAATGAGCCAATCAAAGGGCTTCTTACGCCGGGTCCTGACCCCCCTTGCGGGCTTGCCCCAGGGGGTCTTGGGATAAGGGAGTCCAATTGGGGCCCGGCCCTCTCCTCCCCCATGGGGATGGTCTCGAGGTGTCATCGCTGAGCCGCGCACTGTGGGGCGAATACCCAGCCACCTCTTGCGCCCCGCCTTACCCAGGTCTACATTATTGTGATCCGGGTTGGAAACCTGTCCAATAGTTGCCAGGCACTCCCCCA
Organism: uncultured Dehalococcoidia bacterium; assembly: GCA_964645275.1. Classification (GTDB taxonomy): domain Bacteria; phylum Chloroflexota; class Dehalococcoidia; order SZUA-161; family SpSt-899; genus CAZYDA01. The sequence goes on from CAZYDA010000001.1 coordinate 21,045, forward strand.
GAATGCGCCTTATCTCCCCAGAGGGAAGCCTTACCAGCACATAACGTTCTTCACGAGCCACCACCTGCGCCGACGCTCCGGCGCTGCGCACCAGCTGACCTCCTCGCGCTGGTTGTAGCTCAAGGTTATGCACCAGGGTGCCAACTGGAATGGACTTGAGTGGCAGGGCATTCCCCGGCCTTATCTCCGCCCCCTCCCCAGCCACCACCACATCGCCCACCTCAAGTCCTTGCGGGGCCAGGATATAGCGCTTCTCGCCGTCAACATAGTGAATCAAAGCTATATGAGCCGAGCGATTGGGGTCGTACTCAATGGCTGCCACCTTGCCTGGTATGCCTCGCTTATCCCGCTTAAAATCGATCAAGCGGTACATGCGCTTAGCCCCACCACCCCGGTGACGGCAGGTTATCCTCCCCTGATTATTTCTCCCGGCCTTCTTCCTCAGAGGTACTAGCAATGACCTCTCCGGCTCCTTCTTGGAAAGATCCGAGGTATCGAGGGCAGTCATCCCTCTTCGGCCTGGAGAAGTAGGTTTATAAATCTTCAATCCCATGGCTCTCCTACGTGGTCTCAAAGAATTCCTTTATTCGCTCCCCTTCCTTTAGCGTGACTATAGCCTTCTTCCAGGGGCGCCTCTCACCACGAGGTCGCCCAAATCCCCCAGCTTTAGCTGGCACGGTGATGACGGCTACCTTGTCAACCTTAGCCCTGAAGGCCTTCTCGACCGCTTCCTTAATCTGTCGCTTGTTGGCCCGGCGGTCGACCTCGAAGGCATACTTATTCTGGCTGAGAAGAGCAGTGCTCTTCTCGGTGATCAGGGGTCGGCGAAGAATCTCATATATCTGCATCTACTTGCCTCCCCAGAGCTGCTCTATCTGGCGCACAGCATCCACCGTCAGCAAAAGAAAACGATGGGAAAGGAGATCCACCACATTGATAAGCTGAACCGGGATAGTCTTCACCCGCTCCAAGTTCCTAGTGGAGAGGGCCACGTTGACATTGAGCGGGGCCAAAGCAATGAGAGTGGAGGAATCGAGTTGTAAAGCCTGCAGAATCCTCAGCATTTCCTTCGTTCGGGGTCGCTCAAGCTCCAGTTTGTCCACCACTTTAAGCTCCCCACCGGCCAGCTTGGCGGAGAGAAGACACCTAATGGCCAGCTGTCGCATTTTCTTCGGCAGGCGCTGACGGTAACTTCTCGGCTTGGGGCCAAACACGATCCCGCCATGACGCCGGATGGGAGACCTTATGCTTCCCGCTCGGGCCCACCCAGTATGCTTCTGCCGGTAAAGCTTGTGAGTGCTCCCGGCTACCTCGCCCCGCGTCCTGGTTGAAACAGTACCTGCTCGAGCATTGGCCCGCTGGTAAACCAGGGCCTGATGCACCACTGCCTGGTTCAAAGGCACTTCGAAGACCTCCGGGTCGAGTTCAAGCTTCCCGGTCACCTGTCCCTTAACGTTATAAACTGGAACCTCCATAGCCCTCTATAGATTAACCAAATAAGATCCAAAGTCAAGAGGATTTGGCCTTTCGGATGAGCAGGAGAGAATTTCTGGCTCCGGGAATGGCTCCTTTTACCAGAAGCAAATTTGCCTCGGGATCCGCCTTCACCACCTCGAGATTCCTCACCGTCACTCGCCGACTCCCCAAGTGGCCAGCCATGCGGAGACCCTTAATAACTCTGCCCGGGTCGGTGCCAGCTCCAATGGAGCCGGGAGCCCGATGGCGGTCCGACTGACCATGGGACTTGGGGCCACCAGCAAAACCGTAGCGCTTCACCACCCCGGCAAACCCCTTTCCCTTAGAGGTCCCGGTGACCAAGACCTTCTCCCCAGGCTGAAAAATGCTCACGTTTACCACATTCCCTGGCTTGATGTCGGAGGGATCATCCACTCGGACCTCCCGTAGGTATTTGAACGATCCCAGATTCTTGAGGTGACCCCTCAGCGGCTTATTAAGTCGCTTGGCCTCTCCAAAGCCGAGTTGAACGGCACTGTAGCCGTCGTTTTCCCTGGTCTTTACCTGTGTTACCACACAGGGGCCGGCCTGAATGGCGGTAACCGGTATGACCTGGCCATCCTCGCTGAAGACTTGACTCATGCCGAGCTTCTTGCCCAAGATGCCGGGTATTTTCTCCATCTCTTCCTTAAACCGCTAGAGCTTTATTTCTATATCCACCCCGGCCGGCAGATTGAGCCGGGTAAGGGCATCAATGGTCTTCGTATTGGGCTCATAAATATCGATAAGTCTCTTATGGGTGCGTATCTCAAACTCCTCCCGCGAATCCTTATCAATGAAGGGAGAGCGGATGACGCAGAACCGCTTGATATGGGTGGGCAGCGGGACTGGACCAGCCACTGCGGCACCGGTCCCCTCAGCAGCCTCCACAATCATAGCCGCTGACTGATCCAGTATCCGATGGTCATAGGACTTCAACTTTATTCGAATCTTCTGCCCTGGCATCAGATCCTCTCCCTGCCATCTAGGGAAGTCACTTCATCTGCGGCCTCGGAACTTGGCGATGATCTCCCGAGCCAGATCTTCAGGCACTCTTTGGTAGGAATGAAACTCCATGAAAAAGCTAGCTCTCCCCTGACTCATTGATCTCAGATCGGTGGCATAGCCGAAGCTCTCCGCCAGTGGGAAGCGGCCCTTGATTATGGCCACGTTGTCCCGGGTCTCAATCCCCTCAACGCTACCCCTCCTAGCATTGAGATCATTTATCACTTCCCCCAAGAACTCCTGGGGGGTGGTCACCTCCAGCTTCATGATCGGCTCCAAGAGCACCGGATTGGCCTTCCTAGCCCCCTCCTTGACTGCTATGCTGGCCGCCATCTTGAAGGCCAACTCGGAGGAATCAACCTCGTGGTAGCTCCCATCGAGAAGGGTAACTCGAACGTCCACGATGGGGCAGCCCAGAAGGACCCCGGTCTCTAGGGCCTCCCGTGCCCCGGCCTCGACCGCCGGGATAAATTCCCGAGGTATTACTCCCCCCTGAATCTGATCCACGAACTGAAACCCGGACCCTGGTTCCAGTGGCTCGATTTCGAGCACCACATGCCCGTACTGCCCCCGCCCACCTGTCTGACGGATAAACCGCCCCTCAGAGCGAACAGCAGTAGTCAGCGCTTCCTTGTAGGCCACCCGAGGCCGGCTTACCCTGGCCTCCACCTTGAATTCCCGCAGGAGGCGAGTCACCAGAACCTCAAGCTGAAGCTCGCCCACGCCAGAAATGAGGGTCTGACCGGTCTCCGGGTCATGGCGCACCCTGAACGTGGGATCTTCCTCCTCCAACTTTCTCAGAGCGGAGGCCATCCTCTCCTGATCAGCCTTGGTCTTCGGCTCCACAGCCACTGAGACCACTGGCTCTGGAAAGCGGATTGCCTCCAGAACTACTGGTGAGCCTGGATCACTGAGGGTATCCCCTGTGAGGGTATTCTTCAGCCCGGTGGCTGCGATGATGTCACCCGCCCAAGCCTCCTCCACCTCCTCACGATAGTTGGCATGCATCCGCACCAATCTTCCTAGGCGTTCCTTCACTCCCCGGGAGGAATTATAGGTCAATGAACCAGAGCGAGCATGACCAGAGTAAACTCGAAGGTAAACCAGCCGTCCTACAAAGGGATCAGTCACCACCTTAAAAGCCAGAGCAGTGAAAGGTTCCCCATCATCAGGGCGACGAGCTACTTCCTCTTCGCTCCCTGGAGTGAAGCCTCGAATTGGGGGTACATCGAGAGGAGAGGGCAGGTAGTCCACCACTGCATTCAGGAGAGGCTGAATCCCTTTATCCCTCAGGGCACTCCCACAGAGAATCGGCACCAATCTGCCGGAAATGGTGGCCCTCCTCAGGGCAGCCTTCAACTGAGCGACCCCAAATTCTCCCTCAAGGTAGGACAGCAGGAATTCATCGTCCGCCTCGGCCACGCTCTCCAACAAAGCTCTACGCTGCTGCCTAAAGGCCTCCAGATGCTCCTCCGGCACGGCAGTGGCTACCGGGTCAGAACCCTCAGGGAAAACCAGGGTCTTCTCCTCAATCAAGTCAATAATCCCGCTGAAGGAAGATTCAACCCCCAGCGGGATTTGTATGGGCACCGGATTAGCCCTCAACCGCTCTCGCATCATCTTCATCGTGTGCCAGAAATCGGCGCCGGCTCGATCCATCTTGTTCACGAAGCAAATCCGCGGAACACCATATCGGTCAGCCTGGCGCCAGACCATCTCCGATTGGGACTCCACACCCTCCACCCCGTCGAAGAGAACGATGCCACCATCCAGCACCCGAAGACTTCTCTCCACCTCAGCAGTGAAATCCACGTGTCCAGGTGTGTCGATGATGTTGATCTGGTGTCCCAGCCACTGGCAGCTTGTCGCCGCTGCAGTAATGGTTATGCCTCGTTCACGCTCCTGATCCATCCAGTCCATCACCGCCGTCCCCTCATCCACCTGTCCCACCTTGTAGGTCCGGCCAGTATGATAAAGTATCATCTCGGTCAAGGTGGTTTTGCCAGCGTCTATATGTGCGATGATCCCGATATTTCGCACACGCTCCAGTGGTACCTGGCGTGCCATATCCTTCACCACCTATAATGCACAAAGGCTCGGTTGGCCTCAGCCATGCGATGAGTATCATGTCGCTTCTTTACCGCTGCTCCCTCCCCCCGAGCGGCATCCATGAGCTCAGCAGCCAGCCTTTCCTTCATCGGCTTGCCCTTCCTGGCGCGAGCTGCTTGAACCAGCCAGCGGACAGCCAGGGAAAATCCCCGCTCGGGAGGCACCTCTACAGGTATCTGATAGGTAGCTCCCCCAACCCGCCGAGGCCTTACCTCCAGCAGGGGGGTAGTATTCTGGAGGGCCTCCTCAAAGACCTCCACGGGGTTTCGCCTCGTCCTCCGCTCAATCAGGGCAAAAGCCCCGTACACGATCTTCTCCGCCTTCGACTTCTTGCCACACTTCATCACCTTGTTGATCAAGCGAGCAACCTTTACGCTGTCATACTTCACATCAGGCGGCGGCACCCTTTTCTCTGCCTTACCACGCCTTGGCATCTCCACCCCTTCATCAAAAGAGCTTCTATCTCCCGATAGAAGCTCCACAGTAAGTGAGTGCTAAAAAGCACTGAGCCCTGAAGAAGCTTCCACCACCTGCGAGGGATATCCCCGCAAAAACCTGACTAAACAAGAGCGCCGCAGTCCCCCCAAACTCAAATTTCCCTGCCAAATTCACAATTTGGCAGGGTGGGAGGGAAGTTGACCAACCTTCGGAATCCTAATCCTGCGGCTTCTTCGCCCCATACTTGCTTCGGCTGGTCTTCCGATCCGCCACCCCCTCAGCATCCAATGCCCCACGAACAATGTGGTAACCCACACCTGGGAGGTCTTTCACTCTCCCCCCACGCACCAGCACCACCGAGTGCTCCTGCAGATTATGTCCCTCGCCCGGGATATAAGCCGTCACCTCAATCCCTGAGGTCAATCTCACCCGAGCTACCTTGCGCAGGGCAGAGTTAGGCTTCTTCGGGGTGACTGCCTTAACCTGCAGGCAAACCCCTCGCTTCTGCGGTGCCCCTCGCCCCTTTACCCTAACTCCCTTCAGGGAGTTGAAATAATACCGCAGGGCAACCCGCCTTAACTTTCTCTTTCTCTTTTCCCGTCCCTTTCTTACCAGCTGATTTACAGTAGGCAAAGTTCACCCCACTAGCCTTATGATTTAAGCATTAATTAGCCTTATTGTCAAGCGCCCAAGTCCAGCTTATACTCTAAAAGGTGATGTGGCCTAAGGCGATCTTGTTCGACGCCAGCGGGACGATCCTTGACGACATTCTGGCCGTCTGGAAGGCCAATTCGGAGGCCTATGAAGCCCTTGGCTTTGAGGGGATCGAAACCCTGGAGGAATTCCGTCGGAGGTTCAAGCTTCCTGTGCCAGCCTTCCACGAGGAAAATGGGGTACCGCCAGGCTTGGTAAAGTTGGTCGACCAGAGGTTCCGCGAGTTCTACCCTCGATATTCGGCCAACGTCAGTATTTTCCCCGAGGTCGAGGAAGTGCTCAGGGAGCTCAAGGGACGAGGGATACTGCTTGGAGTGGTCTCCAACATACCCACTTCATTTTTGAAGGAGCACCTGAAAAATTTCCGGGTCGAACCTTACTTCAGCGCCATCGTTGGCCAGGAAGATTGCGAGGAACAAAAGCCCTCCCCCAGGCCCATACTGATCGCCTTGAGAAAACTGAAGGTGGAGCCAGAAAGCGCCCTTTATGTCGGCGACATGGAGGAGGACATCCTGGCGGGGAAGGGGGCCAGGGTGAAAACCTGTGCCATCGTGAGAGAGGAGAGTTACCACCCCCGCTGGAGGCTGGAGAGGCAAGACCCTGATTACTTCATCTCTGATTTGAGAGGACTCCTAGATATCTATCCCGCCATCTAGCACTCAGCCAGGATGGTAGAAGGTCCGGCCAGTCTCAATGGCCGAAAAGCCGTATTTTTGCCGAATGCGATCCACCGCCTGGCTGAGGGAGCTAAGCTTTTCTCCGGAGCGGTCGAACAGGCTTAGTTGCTTGCCCGCCCCAGTTAGATTTGAAACCCTGACCCCGATAAGCCGAACTTTCTTCCTTCGCTGGGCCAGGGCCTTCTCCAGCAACTGCTCAGCGAGTTCAAAGATCTCCTGGTCAGCCTCAATCCCTTCCTTCAAGGTCCGACTTCGAGTGATGGTTTCAAAGTCAGCATAGCGAAGCTTTAAGGTAACACCTCTGGCCTGCTTTCCTTGAGAGCGCAGCTCGGCCCCAACCTCCTCAACGAGGCGATAGAGGATCATCTTAAGCCGGTGGACATCCAGCGTATCCCAAGATAAGGTGGTTTCCCGGCCGAGGGACTTAGCTTCCGCCGGGGGTTTGACTTGCCGCTCATCGATCCCGTTGGCATAGAGGTACAGCATCTCGCCCGCCTTGCCAAAGCGACCTTTGAGAAAGGTCAGCGGCGCCTGGGCAAGCTCCCCGATGCTGACCAGGCCCAGCTTCTTCAGCTCTCGCTCCGTCCGAGGTCCTACGCCAGGTAGCTGGCCAACTGGCAGGGGTGCCAGAAACTCCCTCTCCTTTCCCGGATCTACCTCAAGCAGCCCATCGGGCTTAGACAGCCCCGAGGCCACCTTGGCCACCATCTTGCAGGAGGCAATGCCCACAGAGGCAGTGAGCTCCAGCTCCTCCTTAAGCTGAGATTTGAGTTTGAGCATAGCTTCCTTGGCAGGGCCAAGAAGGGGCTCGCAACCGGTGAGGTCCAGGTAAGCCTCGTCCAGGCTTACTGGCTCGACCACCGGGGAGAACTCCGCGAGCAGCTCGAAAAATCTGCCGGAGAACTGACGGTATTTGGCCAGATCGCCCGGGATGAAGATCGCCTCCGGGCAGAGCCGGCGAGCCAGGCCAACCGGCATGCCGGCGCGCAGGCCGTAAGCCCTGGCCTCGTAAGAGGCGCAGGCCACCACCCCCCGCCCCTCCGGATTGCCACTCACCACGGCTGGCTTACCACGGAGTTCGGGATTCAGGCTCTGCTCCACCGAGATGAAGAAGGCATCGAGATCAACATGCGCTATTCGTCGCACCGGCAAAGCTCTCCACCCTCCCCCCTTCAACTTTAAATCGTGCCGCCCGGGAAAGAAAATCCCCCGGAAATCGGTCAAGCTCAGTGGCCGTGATGAGCACCTGCTGGTAGTCCCGGAGGGACTCGAGAAGTTGCCCCCGCCTTTCCTCATCGAGCTCGGAGAGGACGTCATCCAGGAGCAGAACCGGTGGCCTGCCGGTCACCTCAAGCATGAGCTTGGCCTCCCCCAACCTGAGGGAGAGGGCAATCGTCCGTCGCTGTCCCCGGGAACCATAGGTTCCCATATCCACTCCACTCACCTGGAAGCGAAGATCATCACGATGAGGCCCGATCAAGGAGACCCCCTGCGCCATCTCCCTCTTTCGATTCTCTTCGAGCTGCCTCTCGAAGGCCTGCCTGATCTCCTGAAGATCGTGGAACCCTCCCGCCCTCAAAACGCTTGGGCGATAGATCAGCTCCAGCTCCTCCCTTCCTCCGGTCAGCTCCCGATGGATCGCCTTTGTCAGTGGAGAAAGCCTTTGGAGAACCAGCTTGCGCTGGAGGATGAGGTGGGAGCCGGTTTCCACCAACTCCCTATCCCAGAAGCTTAGTTCTAATGGGTTTGATCTTTGGGCTGCTATGGCCTTCAGGAGGCTACGCCGGTGATTCAGTACTCGATTATAGCGCAGCAGGTTCCTGAGGTAGTGAGAAGAAAGCTGGGAATTTAATATATCCAGCCATCTTCGACGAAGCAGGGGCTCCCCGCCGACAAGAGCTATATCTCTCGGACTGAACATCACCGTCCGAAGTCGCCCGACGAGCTCCAAGGCCCGGTGGACGACTCCGTTCACGCGGATGATCCTCCGAACCTGGGGAGGGTCTCCACCAAGGATGCGCAGGAGAATTTCCAAGCGCATCTTATTCCCTCCCTCACCCACCCGGGCAGAAAGGCGGCAGAAGCCGGCTTTTGGTCTACGACCACTTTGTATCTCCCGCCAGATTGACCAGTTTACCAATTCCCTCTCCGCTGTCGCACTCACTGGTCGGGCAGTGGAGAGGAAGTAAACTGCCTCGAGGAGGTTCGTCTTGCCCTGGGCGTTGCCTCCGCAGAAAACGGAGACCCCGGGCAGGAGGTCGAGCTCCAGGCAAGAGTAATTGCGAAAGTTGGTCAGGCTCAGGTGTTGAAGAACCATATAATCTCTCAATTAACTCTTCAGTCTCTTGATGGCCCGGGGCAACCGAGGAAGGAGATCGCTCGCCACCATTCCAGCGTCTCCCAGCTCCTCTCGAACCAGCTCTCCCGCTAGACCGTGCAGGTAAACCCCGCAGCAGGCGGCCTCGAAGGGCGACAGACCCTGGGCCAGCAGTCCGCCAATGACCCCGGAGAGCACATCCCCCGTCCCCGCAGAGGCGAGTCCAGCATTGGCAAAGGGAGAAATCTTCGTCCATCCCTCAGGAGAGGCCACCACCGAATGAGCTCCCTTGAGCACCACCACTGCCCGCCAATTGGCTGCCTGCTTTAGAGCTACCTCCGGTCGGGTCCTTTGGATTTCCGGGATGCTAAGCCCGGTGAGGCGCGCCATCTCCCCCGGGTGGGGGGTGAGGATAACCTTCTCCCCCAACTTCTCCCAGAAGCGGGGACACTGAGATAGCAGGTTCAGGCCATCGGCGTCAATAAGAGTGGGGAGTGGTGCTGGAAGGAGACGCTCCACCAGGGCCCTGGCCCCCGGGCTCTGACCCAACCCAGGACCCAGAAGGAGAACATCGTAGTTGGGCAGCCATTCCCTCATCACCTCCGCTGCTTCAGGGTGCAGCAGCCCTGGCTCCACTTCTGGCAGAGGCAGGTAAGTAGGTTCGGTAAGCTTGCTGGCCAGGATGGGCTGGAGGCTTCTTGGGGTGGCCAGGGTCACCAGTCCCGCTCCCACCCGCATGGCTCCTTCACAGACAAGGTAGGCAGCGCCGAGATAATTTATCGAACCAGCCACCACCAAAATCCTTCCAAAGGTTCCCTTGTTAGCTCCTGGCGGTCGGGAAGGAAGGGAAGCTCCCACCTCCTCGGCGGTGAGCAGCTCGGTGCGAACTTCCTCGGCCAGGGCAGTTGGAATGCCGATATCAGCTATCTTGAGCTTCCCCACCTTCTCAGCCCCCGGGAAGAGAAAGTGTCCCAGCTTGGGGTAGCCCAAGGTAACCGTGATGTCGGCGGTGAGACAGGCGGGGTCAACTGCCCCCGTGTCAGCATCCAGGCCAGAGGGCAGATCTAGGGCCAGGATGACAAGCTGGCGCTGGGCTTCCTTGACCCTCTTTACACATTCCAGCACCTTCCTCACCTCCTCTCCCAGAGGGCGAAGCTTGCCCGTGCCAAAGAGGGCGTCTATAAGCATGTCAGCCGAGGAGAGCGCTTGAATGAACTCCTCGAGCTGCTCCGAAGTGAAGTCGAGGCAAGCAACGCCGCGCTGCGCAAGCGCCTCGAGGTTTCTGTCTCCCTCGTTCCGACGCCGGTAAAGGTACACTCGAACCTTTGCTCCCCAATCCGAGAGCCAGCGCGCTGCCACCAGTCCATCCCCACCATTGTTGCCTGGCCCAGCCAGGACAAGCACTGAGCGTCCGGCAACGTCTCCAAGCTGCTTCCTCGCCTCCTCGGCCACTGCCAGGCCAGCGTTCTCCATCAATATCTCTGTGGAGAGGCCAAGCTCGGCACACCGCCG
>CAZYDA010000002.1:0-23208 GCA_964645275.1 uncultured Dehalococcoidia bacterium
TGCTCGGCACCCTCCGGGTAAGGGCAGAGCGAACTCGTCAGGCAGCGGAGGAGGGATACTCCCTGGCCACTGACCTCGCCGATTACCTGGTAAGGAAGGGCCTTCCATTCCGCCAGGCGCACAGAGTAGTGGCCAGCCTGGTTCAATATGCCAGCCAGAAGGAGAAGAGCTTTCAAGAGCTCACCCTTGAGGAATACCAGAGATTTTCTCCCCTGTTTGATCGGGATGTTTACTCCATCGGCCTGGAATCATTTCTGGCTGCCCGCAACGCTCCGGGCAGTACTTCCCCCCGGCAGGTGGAGAAAGCCCTCCAAAAGGCAAACGAATTGCTGGAGTCGCACTGACACCAAGTGGTCATAAGCTCAAAACACTGAGAGGTCTGTTGCATTAGCTTTGAGCCAAATGCTAGAATAGGCCTAGTGAGCAATAGACTGAAACTGGCGCCCTCCATCCTCTCCGCCGATTATGCCCGGCTGGGGGAGCAGGTTAAGGAGGCAACCCAAGCCGGCGCTGACTGGATTCACGTAGATGTTATGGATGGGCACTTCGTGCCCAACTTAACCATCGGTCCACTAGTTGTTCAAGCTATCCGACCCTACACCACCCTCCCTCTGGATGTCCACCTGATGATAGAATCGCCCGAAAGACATTTGGAGAGCTTCGCTCGGGCTGGAGCAGACATCATTACAGTGCATGTGGAGGTCTGCCCTCATCTTCATCGGGTCGTGCAGCACATCAAGGATTTAGGAAAAAAAGCGGGGATAGCTTTAAATCCAGCCACCTCGCTTCAGGCCGTTGAAGAAGTTCTACCACTTCTCGACCTGGTCCTGATTATGACCGTCAACCCTGGCTTTGGGGGGCAGGTCTTCATTGAGGATATGCTTGACAAGATCGCCCGCCTGAGGCACAGGCTGGATGAGAGGAACCTGCCAGCAGAGCTGGAGGTAGATGGAGGCATCAATTCCACGAACATCTCTCGGGTAATTCAGGCCGGGGCACGAGTCCTGGTGGCTGGGAGCGCGGTATTTCAAGCCAGCGAGGGAATTTCCCAGGCAATAGTCAATCTGAAGGAAAAATTTAAGCAGGCTGAAAACCTGAGTCCTTAAACGTGCGCAAATTGCATTCTCAGGAGGTGTCAATGGCCGGCATAGTCTCATATGGAGCTTATATCCCTAAGTGGAGGATGAGTCGAGAGCTGCTGCGTCGGGGGCTAAAAGGGGAAAAGGCGATCGCTGGAAGAGACGAAGATTCAGTCACCATGGCCGTAAGTGCAGTTCTAGACTGCCTTAACGGCCTGGAGCGAGAATCCATTGATGGGCTATTCTTTGCCTCCACCACTGCACCCTACCGAGAAAAGCAGATAGCCACCATCGTGGCTGCGGCAGCAGATCTTCGTCGAGACATCCTCACCGCCGACTTCGCCAATTCCCTCAGAGCGGGAACCGCGGCCTTGAAGGCTGCAATTGACGCCGTTAGGGCTGGCTCTGCCAAGAAGGTCATGGTGGTGGCTGCTGATTCTCGACTCGGTGCCCCAGGCTCCAGCCTTGAGGCTGACCTGGGGGATGGTGCGGCAGCTCTGCTCATTGGGCAGGAAGGAATCGTGGCCAGCCTGGAGGGTAGCTACTCCATTTCCAACGAACTGATAGATATCTGGAGGGCAGAAGAAGATCAGTTCGTTCGAGTCTGGGAGGAGCGCTTCGTTCAAACTCAGGGCTACCTTAAGGTTGTCTCTGAGGCAGTCCAGGGCCTCTTCAGCAAATATGGCCTTAGCCCAGGCGATTTCACCAAGCTGATAGTATATGCCCCCAATCCTCGGCGGGCAATTGATCTAGCTCGCCGCCTGAGATTTGACCCCAAAACTCAACTTCAGGATACCCTCTACGAGGTTATGGGTAACACTGGCACTGCTTATCCCCTGATGCTGCTGGTGGCTGCCCTGGAGGAAGCCAAGCTTGGGGACCACCTTCTGCTGGCCAGCTACGGGAATGGGAGCGATGTCCTGGCCTTCCAGGTGACTGAGGCCCTTGAGGGGGTCAGGGAAGGTCGGCGTGGCATGAAAGCCCACCTGGAGTCGAAAAAGCTCGTCCCCGACTACAAAACTTACCTCAAGTGGCGGAAATTGCTGCCACAAGGAATGGTCATTGACCGGCTCTATTACTGGACTTACCCCTCCGCTCCCCCAATACACCGGGAACGCCAGCGGATTTATCCCCTTCATGGCTCCAAGTGTAAGTCCTGCGGCTCCATTCAGTATCCTCCTCAACGGGTCTGCACCAAGTGCCACAGCAAGGACAACTTTGAAGAGGTCCGACTCTCCGACAAGAAGGGCACACTGCACTCCTTCTCTCAGGAATTCGCCACTGGGCAGATCGTCGGCTTGGTCAATTTTGAGGGAGGAGGGAGGATATGGTGCAACATAACCGATGCCAGCTATGAGGAATTACAAATAGGGATGCCGGTAGAGATGAGCTTCCGGGAGGTAATTTACGATCTTGGCATTCACGATTACTTCTGGAAGGCTATACCGGTAAGGGCTTAAGTCCAAGCGAAGGAGGAGATATGCCGGGAGTAAAGAACAAGGTAGCAATAATTGGCATGGGCTGCACTAAATTTGATGAGCATTGGGATAAGGATGTTAAAGATCTCATGATCGATGCCTGCTGGGAGGCCTTCGAGGACGCGGGCGTGGATCCCAAGGACATCCAGGCTGCCTGGTGGTCAACCATGTGGAATGGCGATCTGGGGAGAAGCCTGGCCTACCCCCTGAAATTAGGCTTCATCCCCATCACCCGGGTGGAGAATCGATGCGCCAGTGGCATGGATGCCCTCAGAAACGCCTACTATGCTGTAGCTGCAGGAGCTTATGACCTGGTGCTGGTCTGCGGGGCAGAGAAGCTTAAGGATATTGGTATGCCCTCACCAGGTGGCGATCCCTCAACTCCCTACACCAGTCGGGTTGACCCCGTTTATTTTCCCGTGGCCTGCTTTGCCCAGCTAGCTCAGCGATACTTCCATCACTGGGGCATCCCCCTGGAGAAAGGTAAGGAAGTCCTTGCCCGGATAGCAGTCAAGAATCATCACAATGGCAGCCTCAACTCAAAAGCCCAGTTTCAGCGAGAGATCACCCTGGAGCAAGCCCTGAACGCACCCATCATTTCCTATCCTCTGGGACTCTACGATGCCTGCGGGGTAACCGATGGAGCTGCTGCCGCCATCCTCTGTCGGACTGAGCTCGCCAAGAGCTTCAGGGATGACTACATTCTGGTGAAGGGCGAGGGCATGGCCTGTGGACACTATCAGGCAGAGATCGAGGACGACTGGGAGGGCTATTACCTCGAGGAGAACGTGCAGGCTTCCAAGCTCGCTTACGAAGAGGCAGGCATAAAGGACCCCCGTAAGGATCTGGACCTAGCCATCGTGCATGATTGTTTTACCATCACTGAGCTGGTCATCTATGAGGACTTCGGATTCAGCCCTCGAGGCGGAGGGCCACGGGATGTTGAGGCTGGCACCTTCACCCTGGAGGGAGAACTCCCAGTAAACACCGACGGCGGCCTCAAGTGTTTTGGACACCCTATTGGAGCCAGTGGAATTCGAATGGTATACGAAGTGTACAAGCAACTTCAGGGAAAGGCTGGTCCGCGCCAGGTGAAGATAAAATCAGGCCTGGGTCTGGCTCATACCTTTGGGGGAACCCCCATCGACAGCGGGACGGGTTGCATCAGTATTCTGGGGTGTCGGGATTAATTCTAAACCTTACTCAACTCAGCGAGCTTAAAGAACCCGGGTAGCTCCGGAGTATTCTTGGCGCATTTTGGGCTTTTTCTATCTCGCCAAAATGAGTTGAGGACGTTTGTAGTGGGGCAGCGTTTGCTTGCAAAAGGCCTTTTCCCTCCTCGGTCAACATCTCCTCTGCCCTGCTTCAATTATTAACGACATAGGTGAATCCATCGTATCCCTTCGAACCATGTCACTGGAATAAAACCAACCATCCCGGAGAACCTCAGCAGTCAGCTGACGATTTTTATGGTAGTCCTTCATCATCCCCTTCGGGGTTAGAATAGAAATACACAAATCAGCAAAGCAACCTGCTCATGTTAGATATCTATATCATTCCCGCTTTTGACTGAGAGGTGTCCACTATTCCTAGTAGCGGGTTAAGCTGGGCAGGAAGGTAGCAATCTGGGGAAAGGCCAGCAATATACCCACATTGGCAATAAGTGCTGCCAGGAAGGGGAATATTCCCTTAAAGATGGTCTCCAAGGGAACATCGGTGGCAATCCCCTTGATGACATAGACATTCACCCCCACCGGTGGGGTGATGACCCCCATTTCAGTTACCAGAACGATTATCACTCCAAACCAGATGGGATCGAAGCCGAGGGCTATGACGGCAGGGTAAAAGATCGGGATGGTAAGGGTAATCAGGGCAAGGGCATCCATAAAGCAGCCCCCAATGAGATAGATGAGAACAATGATGCCCATAACAGCTGCCCGGGGAAGCTCCAGGCCGCTCACCCAGGTAGCCAGCTCCATGGGGATCTTTGCCACAGCCATGAAATGACCAAAAATCATAGCTCCGGTGACGATAACCATGACCATGCAGGTGATCCGAAGGCCGTCCTTGACGGCCTCAACAAATGCTCCCCAGCTTATTGAACGTCTCACTAGGGCGATGATCAATGCCCCAGCGGCTCCAGCAGCTCCAGCCTGGGTAGGGCTGAACCAGCCGAGGAACAACCCCCCAATGCAGAGGGCGAACAAAACTAGCATCTCCAGAATGCCGGTGAGCCCAAGGAGCTTTTGTCGCCAAGTCGTCGGGGCTCCAGCAGGGGCGATGGAGGGATTACGCCACACTAACAGGCCTACCACAAGCATAAAGAGAACGCTCAGGATGAGTCCAGGAAATACCCCAGCCACGAAAAGTCGCCCGATGGACTGCTCAGTTAATATGCCATAAACGATGAAGATGGTGCTAGGCGGGATGAGAATCCCCAGACTGCCAGCCGCTGCCACACAGCCAGTGGCCAGGGAGTCACTGTAGCGATATCTCTTCATCTCCGGCAGAGTCACCCGACCCATGGCGGCCGCCGTGGCGTTGGTCGAGCCACAGATGGCCGCGAAGCCTGCGCAGGCAGCGATGGTAGCCATGGCCAACCCACCACGAAGTCGCCCCAGCATGGTATATCCGGCATCATAAAGTCGCCGACTCATGCCGGAGGCAAAGGCGATAGAGCCCATGAAGACAAACATGGGGATAACCGTCAGGGAATAAGAGGAGAACTGTGTCCAAACATCCCGAGCCAGAATGCTAAGCCCGGCATCAATGGAGCGCAGGTAACAAAAACCAGCGACGCCAACGAGGCCCATAGCAAAGCCAACAGGCATGCCCATCAGGAAAATCACGATCAGGACAGCAATGCCTATAAGTCCAACAAAGACCTCGCTCACTTCACCACCTTGACCAAAGCCTTTAAGAACTCAGTCAGCAAGAGTAAGCTTACAACCACGGAGCAAAAAGCAATGCCATAAACAAAGGGATGGAAGGGAATCTTTTGGGTCATGGAGACCTCCCCAGTAGCCTGAAGGACGCGCCCAAAATCATAGCTTCGCC
This sequence comes from uncultured Dehalococcoidia bacterium, assembly GCA_964645275.1. Classification (GTDB taxonomy): domain Bacteria; phylum Chloroflexota; class Dehalococcoidia; order SZUA-161; family SpSt-899; genus CAZYDA01. The sequence continues at coordinate 5,615 of CAZYDA010000002.1, forward strand.
AGGCAAGCAAGCTGAAGAATATCAAGCTCAGTAAGGAGGTTAGGGCGGCCAAAACCGCCTGGAGGCGCTGGGGTACATGCATCACCACGAACTCAACCTGGATATGGCCCCGCAGAACCTGGGTATGAGCAATGGCAAAGGCAGTTACCACCGCTCCCAGGAAGGCCACCATCTCAATTCCGCCGGGGATAGGTCGAGAAAGCAGCTTAATGCCAATGATATCGCCCACGGTGAGGGCGAGCATCCCCACCAGCGCTACCCCACCTATCCAGAAGAGCCAGTAACTAAGCCTTTGAATAAACTTCTCCAAGCGCTCCATCATCGGTCATACTGCGGGGGTGCCCGAGTACAGCCACACCCCCAGGGCACCCCCGCTCGAGCTCACTTGTTCACCCTACAAGGGCTACTTGCCGAGTAACCCCTTCAGGTAATCCACGCACTCCTTCTCGGGAGGTGCCTTCCCCGTCCAGTAAGCAACGCGGGACTTGATGTAGTCCACAATGCTCTTCGCCGGGAGACCAACTCCCCCAGGTCCCTTCTCCTTGATGTAGGCGTCTATCACCGGTTTGACTGCTTCCTCCCACCGGGCATTCTCATCCGGCGGGATCGGGACGACCTCTCGGCCACCGCCAAGGCTCAGGAAGTAGTCCTCTCCCATGCGGTCATAGCCAATCCAGACCCGACCGTGCTTATCTATCCACTCATTGCTCACCTCGGTGATGACCTTCTGAACGTCCTTTGGCAGAGACTCCCAGGCCTTCTTGCTCATCACCACAAACATATCAGTCGTATAGGCCAGGGCAGGAGCCTTGATAACGTACTTCACCACTTCAGCCTGTTTCCAACCCAGAAGCACCTCTCGAGGGGTGTAGGTGCCATCCACCACATGCTTGGCCAGAAGCTCATAAGCCTGGCCCTGTGAAGCAGCATAGGGCTGAGCGCCCAACGCCTTCATAACCTTGGCTCCCAATCCAGTGGAGCGGATAACCTTCCCCTTGAGATCCTCCAGCTTAGTTACCTTATCCTTTACCATAAAGATACAACCCGGTCCATGAGCGTGGAAGTAGAGGGGGTGGACATCATTAAACTCCTTGGGCAAGTAAGTCTGATAGAAGTCACTGGCCACCTTGGTAGCTACCCAGCCATTGGGGTAACCCAGCGGGAGGTCAATGGCCTCGCTGGCTGGAAAACGGCCCGGAGTGTAAGCCAGACAGGACATGCCAACATCGGCAATTCCCGTGACTACAGCGTCGTACGTCTTAGCAGCTGGAGCAAGGGTACCACCAGGGTAATAAGTAAATTTTACCCGTCCATCAGTCCGCTTCTCTATCTCCTTGCACCAGAGATTCCCCAGTATTGCATGACCGTGGGTAGGAGGGAAAAAGTTGGCGTAAGCCAACTTTATGGGTTTTACTGGCTTTGGCGTCGGTGTTGGACTGGGTGCCGGCGTCGGACTGGGCTTGGGTGTCGGTGTCGGACTGGGTTTAGGTGTCGGTGCGGGCGTAGGAGATGGCGAAGGAGCGGGGGCCGGCGTGGTTGGCGCAGGACTGGGCGCTGGCTTGGCACAAGCTGCGAGCAAAAGTCCCGCTACCAATACTAAGGCTAACGAAACTAGCAAAGCTTTACTTTTCACGGGCTTCACCTCCTTCCTCATTTAATTTTTGATCTCTCTCCCAAATTCTGCCAGCCTTTCTTCTGTCTTTACCACCCCCTTTCATCAACTTCTTCCCGTCTTAGCTCTAATGTTAAACTCATCCTTGACTTTTGTCAAGCAGCACTTACTTTATAAGCTCCATAATGTGCTTTACCTTCACCGGTAGCCGGCGACGCGTAACCCCGTCAATTAGCTGTATTTGACAGCCAGGGCACCCGGTAACCACGATATCGGCCCCGGTAGCTTCAATGGAATCCAGTTTCTTATCGGCGATCCTCTTCGAGAGGTCGTAGTAGTAAAGGCTAAAGGCTCCGGCCATGCCACAGCAGCGATCAGCCTGAGGCATCTCCACATACTCTATTTCTGGTATCGACTTAATGAGCTGCCTGGGCTGCTCGGTCACCCCTAAGTAGCGATTCAGATGGCATGGATCATGCCAAGTAACCCTTTTGCCCTTGAATTCCTCCGCTGGCTGGTACGCTAAGGAAGGCAATTTGAGCACATCAATGAGAAACTGGGAGATGTCCTTCACCTTCTCACCGAACTTAGAGTAGGCCTCAGTCCTCTCCGGGGTATCGGCTAGGAACTTGGCATAATCTTTAAGCGCTGAGGTGCAAGTGGCACAATCGGAGATGATGTAATCTACCCCGGCCTCCTCAAAGGCCTTGACATTTTTATCGGCCAATTTTCGGCCAATGTCAAAGTCGCCCGCGCCAAGGAATACCGGAGCCCCACAGCATCCCTGACCTTTCGGCACCACGACCTCCACCCCGTTGCGGGTGAGAAAGCCAATAATGTGTTTCCCCAGCTCTGGAAAAACGAAGTCGGTCATGCAGCCGATAAAATATCCTACCCGCATCCTTTTCTCCACGCCCGTTGACGGACGGTTTACCTCCGGGATCATCTGCCGCAGGAATTTAGGAGCGATCTGGGGTATGTGCCTCCCCTTGCCCAGGGCTGAGAGGAAGAAGGCCAGGTGCCGAATGGTGCCCTCGGTCTTGGGTAGAAAAAGCCACTGGAACCAAGAAGCTAACCTGACTATCATACCAAAGAGCACCCGGCGGGGGAGCAGCCAGCGGTAGATGAGGTTGTAGGGGAAGCTCATCCCCTTGGCTCGCACCTTATCCGCCCGGGCAGCCACGATGACCGTGGGAACTTCGGTCTTGGCCGGGCAATTGACAGCACATGTACGGCACAGGGTACAGCGGTTCAGCTTGTCGGCAAACTCCTTGGAGTATTTTAGCTCCCCGGCGAGGAGCCCCCGGATCAGCATGAGCTTCCCCCGGGCCACCGAGGACTCCACACGCTCTTCTTGGTAGACCGGGCAAAAGAAGGTGCAGAATCCACACTTCATGCACTGGTCTAGGTCAGACTGGAACCTCCTAATCTCACGAAAATCAGCTTCAGTCGCCACCTTCTTCCTCCCATATCTTGCCTGGATTGAGAATGTTATTGGGATCCAGTATGCGCTTAATCTTTCTCATCAGATCAATCGCTACCGGGTCCATGGCTCGCTTCAAGAATCGCTGCTTCTCCAAGCCGATGCCATGCTCCCCAGAGAGGACCCCATCCAACGAGAGAGCAGCCTCAAAGATCTCCTCCATCGCCTTTTGCGCTCGGGAGAAGTGCTCCTTCTCCCGAATGTCAGTGAAGACCGAGGGATGCAGATTACCATCCCCAGCATGACCGATCAGGGTAACGAAGACGTCGTACTTTTTAGAGATCTCCTCACAGCGTCGGATGAACTCCGCCAGCCTGTCCCGTGGTACGGTCACATCTTCTGCCAGCACCGTGTGAGCAGCACCGAAGACCGCGGCGAAGCCAGCGCTGCGAGCCTTCCAGAACATGGCTGCCTCAGCCTCATCATTGGCCAGTCTAGCCACCCGAGCTCCGCTCTGGAGAAGGATTCCCAGGATCTGCTCGCTCTCCGATTCCACCGCCGTCGGAGAGCCATCTACCTGGAGCAACAGCAAGACCTCCGCTTCGGTGGGAAGACCAAAGTGGAACATGTCCTCCATTCGCCTGATGCAGAAGTTATCCACAAACTCGATCTTGGCCGGCACTACGCCCTGGAAGAGGATGTTCGATACCGCCTCCCCCGCCACTGCCATGTCGTCAAAGACAGCCATCATAGTCCTACTCGCTGGTGGAATTGGTAGAAGCCGCAGGACTATCTTGGTGATCACGCCCAGGGTTCCCTCAGCCCCGGTGAAGAGCATGCAAAGCTCGTACCCCGTCCGGTTCTTGGGCGTTAGTCCGCCAAGCTTCATGATATAACCATCGGCCAGGACCACCTCCAGACCAAGGACATATTGCTTGGTCACCCCATATTTGACACAGGAGGGACCACCAGCGTTCTCTGAGACCACTCCACCTATGGTGCAGCCAAGAAAGCTCTGAGGATCCGGGGGGAAGAACAGCCTTTCCTCGGCCAAAGACAGATTGAGGTCTTGCAGAACCACCCCTGGCTCGACGATGGCATAGAGGTTGGCCTTATCTATCTTCAGGATGCGATTCATCCGAGTGGTGCAGAGTACGATTCCACCCCTTATGGGGATTGAGCCTCCACTCACGTTGGTGCCTGCCCCCCTGGGGGTTACCGGAATGCGATTTTCACTGGCCAGCTTCAGGACTTGGGACACTTGTTCAGTAGTGGTAGGAAGAACTACCACATCCGGAAGATGAGCCCAGGTGGTCGTTCCATCATAGGAATAGGCGGTGAGGTCCTCCTTGGATGTAAGAACGCCCTCCTTTCCCACTATCTCCCTAAGCTGCGAGATAACCTGCGACCTCAGCATTTGAATCACCTCCCCGCTCTTTGCCTTAACTTCCCGCGGCTATTAAAGCAGCACCAAGAGCAGCCACAATCTGAGGTTCCTCAGGAACCAACAGCTCCAAACCAAGAAGTTCCTCCAGGCTCCTGACCAGTCCGACATCCTTAGCTCCGCCGCCAACGATGACACATCCCTCCTCAAGCCCCAGTCTTTCCACCAGGCTTTGAATTTGTGCTGCTAGGGCACGGTGAAGCCCGGCCAGAACGTCTTCCTTTAAAGCCCCCTCAGCAACTCGGGAAACGGCCTCGGTCTCAGCGAACACAGCACAGCCGGTGTTGAAGCTTACCGGGTTCCGTGAACGAAGCGAGAGTTCGCCCAACTCCTCGAGCCTGATCTGCAGCACGTGGGCCACTATCTTAAGCACTCGGCCACTCCCACCAGCGCATTTGCCGCTAGTCAGAAAAGACATGGCTCGCCCTTCACCATCGAGTTTGATCACCCGGGTCAGCATATCACCAACGTCGATGAGCGTTCTGACGGAGGGAAAAAGATGAGAGGCTCCTCTGGACTGACAGGTCACGTCACTGACCGCCTGGGCCTCGGGGAGACTGCTCGCCCCATATCCAGTGGCCACTAGGCCAGCCACGTCATCCAAAGACAGACTCAATTTCACCAATGCTCCCTCAATTGCTTTCTTGGCAGCAAGCTGATAACTTCCGCCGGAGGGGAGAATTTGGCGTGAAACAACTTCACTATCCAACATCACTACTGCCTTGGAAAAGGCGGAGCCGACGTCCACACCGACGAAGCATTGCTTCCGGCTAGGCAAAAAACTTGACCTCCTCCAAGCGACGCTCCTGTCTTGTTGGGAACGAGCCTTCCTTCTGGGCCTTCTCCACCAGATCCCGCCCCAATAGTGCCGCACCCAGGGCACCGGTCAGCAGGGGATCGGGGGGGAGCACTATGGGGAAGCCCAGTTTGCGTTCCAGGGCCTTGACCAAGCCGATGTTCTTGGCACCACCTCCGGTGACCACTACCTCCGGCTCTATTCCCAGTCGGTTCACCAGGCTGAGGATGCGAGAGGCAATGGCCTGATGAAGGCCGGCCAGGATGTCGCTTAGGGCCACGCCCTCCGCCAGTTTGCTCACCACCTCCTGCTGGGCAAAGACGGTACAGGTGCTGCTTATCTCCACCGGATTGCCGGAGGTCAGCGCCAGCTCTCCCATCTCCTCCAGCTTCACCCCCAAAGCCCTGGCAGTGAGTTCCAGAAAACGACCGGTTCCCGCAGCACACTTGTCATTCATGACGAAGCCGACCACCCTCCCCCCAGCTACCTTTATCCCCTTGCAATCCTGGCCTCCGATGTCAATGATGGTTCGCGTCCCGGGCACAAGGCTGGTCACTCCTCTGGCATGGCAGGAGATCTCCGTGAGTTGCTTATCAGCAAAGGGGACGTTAATTCGACCATAGCCCGTGGCCACCACATAGGTAAGCTCGTCAAACGATAGGTTGGCTTCTCTTAAGGCTTCGCTCATCGTAAGATAGGCCAGCCTCCTCTGCTCCGGCTTGGTAACCCTGACCACGGAGGCAATGACCTCCTGGCCCATTATCACCACTTTGGTCATGGTGGAGCCTATATCCACGCCGGCGAAGTAGTCCACTTCAGCTCTCCGGGCAGAATTCTTCAAACTTCCACTCTGCGGCTCTTGATGGACTCCAGGGTCTCGATGAAGGCATCTATTTTGGCCCGGGTCTCCGCCTCCGAGTAGGAGCTGATGTCTATCATATCGCTCTCCAAAACTAACGATGGTAGCTCCCGATAGACTACTTCCTTCTTACCCCCCTTGAGAGTCAGAACCGGTATGGGTCTATAAATCTTAGATAGTTGATTCACTTGCCAAAGCAAGCCGACATGCCAACTACGGCAGGAATAAGCCTCGTGTATCACCACGCCATCTATCTTGTACTCCTCAATCCAGGTGATCAGCTTCTCCACATCCGGCTCAGAGCCGGGGCGCTTTTTAGCTTTGTCCCACCAGTAGGTCTGTCGCCTTATCCACTTCCACGCTAGGTGCTCTAGGGGGTCATCAGTTTGAGGCAGATCGAGATCCTTAGTCGAATAAACCAGTTCGTGGTAAGTTGACTCTACGGGAAACACTGCGCCTTTACTCCAGAAATAGTTGAAGTCAGTTAGCGCAAACCAGGAAGGGAGACCTCCGGGCCAAATGAGGCGATACTTTTCCTCCGGAACCACTCCTAGCTTGTGTTCCACCTTGTATTTTAATTCATCCCTTAGCTCCTTGAAAAAATCGTAAGCTTCCCTGGTTCCCATGAGAAAGCACTGAGCCACCATGGTGTTCATGGCATCCCCGGTATCCATGGGAGTGGGGACGGCCTTGCGCAACTCCCGGCATTCCACATGCAGATCCGTGGTCTCATCAGCCAGCTTGATCACCTCCCATAGCCTCTCCCAGTCCATCTTCCGATGGAGGTGCTCCTCAAGAAATCTCACCAGACCGCGGAGATCCTCGGTTATATACTTCACGTAGTAGGCCTCGACATCATGGCGATCAAGATCGTCCTCATAGAGCGGCCAGAGGGCAGCGCAGTTGTAAACCGGGACATCGGGCATGAACTGTTGACAGGCCTGATACCACTTATTCCGTGGGTCGCAGATTATCTGACCGCTGGACAGCATGACGTCGGGCTTTACCTGCCCACCCCAGGGAGCGTTGGGCGGCATCTCTCCCAACTCCTCACGCCAAGCATCGAAGCCCAACCCGCAGGTAGCATAAGTGCATAGCGAGCGAGAGAAGCCCAGGGAATCCGCCTTATCGATAAACCTCTGGGCATCGCGCTTCGCCCCACATATGCCAGCATAATTTTCGGTCCACATTGGAACTATATCCATTGCCCGGATAATTTCGTCGTAGATAGACTCTATGAAGCAATAAGCTATAGCCTTACCCTGCCTTTTTGCTTCCACGGCACCGCCAATAGCAGCTTTCACCATGGGAGCAACTTTCATGGCAGCTACCGTACCATATTTCCTCCCCCTCCTGCCTTCTATGGGGTATTTATCGGGCCACCTCTGCTCCGCCATCTAGCCTCCTTTTCGGTCTACGACCACTTCGTTTCCGGCCTACCTGGCTATCATCTCCAAAAAGGCTTGAATTCTAGTTCGTAGTCTGGCAATACTGGCCATAGAGTACTCGTCCTCAAGGTGAAGTACGGGAACATTCAGGGACTCCAGATACTTTATTCTCGCCGGAACCTCAAATCCAAATGGGTCACAGTATTTCAGGATGTAAAGGATTACGCCATCCACCTGAAATTCTCTGATGGCCTGGCCAATGTGACCGAATCTGGCCTCCAGGTCATCCTGATAGGTGGGTCCGGTGAACTCCCGGTAGGTGCGAGGGCAGTTTACCCCCCGGAGGTAATGCTCCGCCAAGGACTCTAGCGGGTCCCCATCGGCCCTCGCCTGAGGAAAATATTCCCGGCTTCCAATGCAGATGCTGTCGGCCACTACATTGGCCCCGCTCTCTTCGATCAGCCTGATGAAGGCCTCGTCATCAACTTGAGCCCCGACAATCATGATCCGCGGCAGCTTGGAAGTGGAGGCCTTGGCTTGCCTCGCCTTAACCTGCTCGATGATGCTGTCCAGCAGGTGACTGGATTCCTCCGGCGGTAAGCTCATGGCAGCTACCAGTGCCCTGGTGATCTCCGTCCCCGAGATTGGCGGCGGCTCTGACTTCCGCAGCTCATAGAGTTCTCGCACCCGGGATCGATTCTCATTATGCAGTTGAATGGCCCGATGGAGGCTCTCATCGGTTATCTCCTTCCCAGCGAACCGGCCCAGGCTTTTTCTGAACATGTCGAGCTCAGCCCGGAGGAACTCCACGGAGATGTCCTTGGTACTGTGAGGAATGTTGACGAAGTGAGAGTAGGGCAAACCAAGGGCATATCTTATAGTGCTATAACTGCGGGTCATGCTGTCACAGGCATGAGGTATGATTATACCGTCCAGAAAATCATACCTGCCCTTCAGCGCCAGGTCAAAGCAACTGCGCACGAGAGGGCAAACGATGGTCTCCATATGAGCATCAGCTCTAGTGATGGGTTCATGGACGCTGCCCTTTATGCGCAAGGGAACAAATCCAGCGGCAGTGATCATCTCCACCGGGGTCAGCGCACATAAATACCCTAGAACCTTTCGACCTTGGCCCTTAAGTTCCCTGGCACGGCAACCATAATCCTGATAAAGCCTATCTACTGCAGCCATTCCCTTAGCCGTGGTGCTCTCCATGTTCCACCTTCCTTCCGCATCCTAGGGTATCACCCCCTCTTCCTTGAGCTTGGCGATATCCTCCCAGGTGTAGCCCAGCTCCAACAGGATTTCCTCGGTGTGCTGACCAAACTCCGGTGGCTCTTTCCTCACCTCGCAGGGTGTTTCGCTGAAGTCCCAAGGGAAGCCACACATCTTGGTTCGGCCAAAGACCGGATGATCATACTCAATGATGTACCTATTGGCTATGGCCTGGGGATCATTGGTTACCTCAGTGAGCGTTTGGATGGGGGTGTAGATCAGGCCTTCCCGCTTGAAGATCTCAAACCACTCGTCCCTAGTCTTGGTGGCAAATATCTCGTCCATAATCTGGACCAGCTCACGACCATGTTCTCCCCGCGCTTCTATGCTGTTAAACCGAGGATCGTCTATAAGGTCCTCTCTCCCCAGCGCTCGGCAAACGTTGGGCCAGTAGCGATCGGGCTGGAGATGAGCCAGGATGAACCATCTGCCATCCTTGGCACGATAGTGGTTATAGAGAGGATTGCCGGCCGCTTCACGAGACACACGAGGAAATTCCTGGCCAAGGATACAGGGAGCATTCAGCACCAGCCTCTGTAAATCGATGAGCGAGCCCATCAAAGAGGTATCCACCAGTTGCCCCTTGCCAGTCTTCTCCCTGGCGTAGAGGGCCGCACAGATGGCCCAGGCACAGACCATCCCGCCCAGCTCATCGGCCAGACCAGGCAGCAGGTTAACTGGCTCATCTCCCTGCTCAGCTCCGCCGCAGGACATCATCATTCCACAGCGGCCCAGTCCGGTGTAGTCGAAGGAAAGCTCGTGGGCACCAGGGCCTTTCCTCCCCCAGCCACTGGCATGAGCATAGATCAGGCGAGGATTTCGGGCCAGCAACACATCGGGGCCAATGCCCAGCCTCTCTGGCGCCTCAATGCTCAAGTTAGTGAGAAACACATCTGCCCGGTCGATGAGCTGGAGGAAAATCTCCCTTCCTTTCTCCGACCGGAGGTCCAAAGCCATGCCCCGCTTATTACGATTGTGGCTTTCGAAATAGTAATTCCGCCCCTTTAATCCCACCATGGCTCCGATGATCTTCATGAATCCCCTTGCCGGATCAGCAGTCAGCGGCTCCACCTTTATTACATCGGCACCCAGGTCTCCCAGCCTCGTCCCAGCAGCTGGACCCTGCTGAAACATGCTTATCTCCACTACCCTGACGCCATCTAATGGTCCAAGCATTTTATCACCCCCTATTTAATCTGGGCTCATTATACTAAATGCCTTCAAAAAAGGGCAACTATCCTTTTCCGAAATGCAGAATTCCAGAGTAAAGGAAAAGATAACTCGGGGATGCTCTAAGAGACGGAACATTAAATATATCCAGCGCAGTGTCCGCCTGAACCCTGAAGCAAAATTCAATCTAACGAGCCTATATGGAAAGAAGTTAGTCCCTCACCTTGTAGATGGTTCGAAGACAGCGAGTGCAGAGCTTAACCTTCCGCCTCCTTCCGCCTATGTCGAGACGGATCGACTGTATGTTAGGACGAAAGGTTCGCGAAGTTCTCCGCTTGGAATGACTGACATTATGTCCGAACTGGAGGATCTTCCCACAGATTTCACACTTCATAACTTCCCCTAGCTCACTTTTTGACTAACGCCCTTTATCATTGTAGAATCTCTGTTAGGATAAAGCAAGCTGAGGAAGGGGGCAATGAAGGTCGACCCGGATGCCTGGGATGGTCAAAGCTTGAGGAAGATGTTTCGAGCCGCCTCCCGACTTTTGCAGCGAAATGCTCCCGCCATCAATGCCCTGAATGTGTTCCCCGTGCCCGATGGTGATACCGGAACTAACATGCTGCTGACCCTGGAGGCGGCATTGGAGAGGGCCAGCCTCTGTTCGGATCACAGCTGCTCCGCTGTGGCTCAGGCAATGGCCGAGGGGGCTCTAATGGGAGCCAGGGGCAACAGCGGGGTAATCCTCTCGCAGATATTCCGCGGCCTAGCTCAAGAACTCCAGGGACAGGATTATTTCTGCGGCAAAGACCTTGCCCGAGCACTCAAGCGTTCCACTGAGCTGGCCTACAGGGCGATGAGCCAGCCAGTAGAGGGAACCATGCTCACGGTTCTCCGGGAGGTCTCCGAAGCAATAGACTCCCCTGAAGGGGAACTTCTGAAGGTCGTGGAGCGAGCGGTGGAGGAAGCTCAGGATTCGGTTGCGCGCACTCCAGAGCTTCTCCCCGTGCTCCGCGAGTCAGGGGTCGTTGATGCCGGGGGACAGGGCCTCTGCGTGATCCTGGAGGGCATCCTGCACTTCCTCAGGGGAGAAAAGCTTCCCGAGGGACCTGAGCCGGAGATGCCGGCCCAGGCAGTGCTTGAGCACAAAAGCAAGGAGCCACGATACGGATACTGCACTGAATTCCTGCTCCAGGGAGAAGGGCTTCGCCCAGAGGAAATTAGGAAGGCCCTGACTGAGTTTGGTGAATCAGTCCTGGTCGTTGGCGACGAAAACCTGGTGCGAGTACACCTTCACACGCACGACCCCGGCAGCGTGCTAAGCTACGGAGCGAGTCTCGGAACCCTGAAGCAGGTGAAGATAGAGAACATGGATGAGCAGCATCAGGATTTCCTGGCCCGCAGGGTGCTCCCCTCAAGTACCATCTCGATAATTGCCGTGGCCTCTGGGGAAGGGCTAACTCGAGTTTTCGAGAGCCTCGGGGCCATGGTCGTCCCCGGAGGGGAAACGATGAACCCCAGCGTAAAGGAGGTACTACACGCGGTGGAGTCAGCCCCCACAGACAGGGTTATCATCCTCCCCAACAACTCCGACGTCCTTCCAGTGGCTCATCAGGTTCGTGAACTTAGCTCCAAGCGCATGGAGATCGTCCCCAGCAAGACGATTCCCCAGGGGATAGCTGCTATCCTCTTCTTTGACCCCGAAAGGGATCTGGAGACAAATGCGAAAGCCATGCAGAAGGGGTTATCATCGGTGCGCACTGGCGAGGTAACCACCGCGGTAAGGTCCATGCGCTATAAAGGCCTCTCGGTGAAGGAAGGGCAGTGCATCGGCTTCCTCGACGGAGAGCTGATTGCTGCCGGCGAGAACAGGGAACAAGTGCTCCAACAGCTTCTCTCCCAGATGAACGCGGAGAAGTATGAGCTTCTCACCCTCTATTATGGCTCCGGAGTGAGCCCTTCCGATCTAGAGAGCCTCTCCCAGCTTATACGCCGGCAGTATCCCAACCTCCAGCTAGAAGTTCTCTTCGGTGGCCAGCTCCATTATGACTACATTATCTCTCTCGAATAGCACAGGTGAGGTACTGGTGGGATTGGGAAGAGAGAGCCCCTCAAAGAACTCCGCCCAGCTCGAAACCGCCCTGAGAAACTTGACCGAAGGTCGGCGTCGCACCTACCTGGGCTTGCTGCAAAGTCTGGAAAGGGTGCTCCAGGTGGAACAGGCCCGAGACCATGATGACCGAGCCGTTATCGGGGGCCTGGATCGCTTCCTGGAGGTCCTCTTGGCCGAGGCCAAGGAGCTGGCCAGAGCACTGAAAATCCCCCCAAGCCCCCCGTTCAGATACGCAGAACAGCAAAGGCTCGAGCGGCGGAAGTGGGTGGCTCAAGTACTCCAACAGGTCGAGCTCTTGAAGAGCAGCCTGGGAGCTGAAATGTCTGAAAGCTCGAGGGGCTCTTGCAGGAACCAAAACCTCTCTCCTGAGGCCTCTCTTACTCAACTCAAGGGAGTGAGCTGGAAGCTGGCCCAGAAGTTTGAGAAGCTGGGGGTGAGAACCCTTCGCGAGCTGCTCTATTTCTTCCCCCGCCGCCATGTGGACTATAGCCTGAGGCGGAAGATCGCCGAACTGGAACCGGACCTTGAACAAACCGTCCTGGTCAGGATTTGGGAAACCTCGATGCGGAGGAGCTTAAGAGGTCGACAAGTCATTGAGGCCATCGTTGGAGATGAGACAGGAACAATGCGGGCAGTCTGGTTTAACCAGCCCTACCTGACAAGGAAGCTCACCCCTAACACTCAGGTTCTCCTCAGCGGCAAGGTGACGCTCTGGGGAGGGCAGAAGGCCCTGATCTCCCCAGAATATGAATTCCCGGGATCTGAGCCCATACATGCCGGGAGGCTGGTGCCAGTTTACCCGCTCACGGAAGGACTTTCACCCAGAACTGTCCGCCGGGTTGTGAAGCAGGCACTGGACTCAGCGCTTCCCGGGCTCGAGGATTTCCTCCCCCAGAATATCAGGGAGAGGCTGAGGCTGCTTGAGCTTCCCAAGGCCATAAGTCAAGCACACTACCCGGAGAGCGAGGCCCTAAAAGCTCAAGCCCGTCGGAGGTTGGCCTTCGATGAGCTTTTTCTTATTCAGCTTGGCTTGGCCCTTCGCAGGCGAGAGCAGGAAGGTGAAGAGGGTATTAGCCTAGATACCGACTTTAAATACTTAAAGGGCTTCTTTTCGCAGCTTCCATTTGAGCTCACTAGTGCCCAAATGCGGGTGCTAGAGGAGATAAGAAGGGATCTGGCCGGTCCTCGACCAATGAACCGACTTCTTCAGGGCGAGGTGGGAAGTGGTAAAACAGTGGTGGCCACTGCTGCCATGTTGCTCGTGGCAGCCAATGGGTACCAAGCGGCTCTCATGGCTCCCACCGAAATATTAGCACAGCAACACTTTATCAACCTCTGCTCCCTCTTGGGGGGAGAACCTCAGGGGCCAATCTGCTCCCTTTCCTCCTGCCTTTCTCAACCCCTCCACCTAGGGCTACTTACTGGAGGACTCAGGGAAAAGCAGAAGGAGGAGCTTCGCCAGCTCGTTGCCGAGGGAAAGGTGAACCTTCTCATAGGCACTCATGCCCTGATTCAAAAGGAAGTGACCTTCTACCGCTTGGGATTGGTTGTGGTAGATGAACAGCATCGTTTTGGGGTGAGGCAGAGGCTCACCCTGCGACAGAAGGGTCCTCAGCCACATATGCTGGTGATGAGCGCTACCCCCATTCCCCGCACCTTAGCACTCACCATCTACGGAGATCTGGACCTTTCCGTTCTCGACAAACTTCCGCCAGGTAGACAAGAGGTGAAAACTAGATGGCTGGGCCCCCGACAGCGCCAGCAAGCCTATGACTTCATTCGCCAGCAAGTAGCCCTAGGGCATCAGGCCTTCATCATCTGTCCGCTGATCGAGGAATCGGAGGCCATTCAGTCGGCGGCTGCCGTGAGCGAGTATGAACGCCTCTCGAAGAGAGTCTTTCCAGACCTCAGACTGGGGCTCCTCCATGGGAGACTCTCCCCGGCGGAGAAAGATGAGGTGATGCAAAAATTCCGCTCCGGGGAGCTGGATATCCTGGTCTCCACCCCAGTAGTTGAGGTGGGCATTGATGTCCCCAATGCTACGGTGATCCTGATCGAGGGAGCAGAGAGATTTGGGCTAGCTCAGCTTCACCAATTTCGCGGGAGGGTATGGCGCTCGAGCTTTCAGGCCTACTGCCTGCTCCTCTCCGAGAATCCCTCCGAGGAGGGAAAGGCCAGGCTTTCCATCATGGAGAAGATCCACGATGGCTTTCTTCTAGCAGAGGAGGACTTAAAACTTCGTGGGCCAGGTGAGTTCTTCGGCACTCGGCAGAGCGGGCTCCCGGATCTCAAGATGGCCCGCCTTTCCGACCTTGATCTTTTGGAGAAGGCCAGAAAGGAGGCCTGGCGAATAGTGGCCAAGGATCAGGGATTTAAAAATCACCCGGGGCTAGCCCGAGAGGTAAAAAGGCTGTGGCAAACTTCGATAGAGTTCAACTAGATTTGTGCTTTCCCAGACTGCGCCATGGCTCCGGGGATGGTATAATTAAATTCGCCCGCGCCTTGAAAAGGAGGGTTCACTCTTGGTTACAAGACAGCCCTAAGAGGTTAAGAGGTGCTGAAACATAAGCTTGCTCATTTGCTGGAGGAGGTCCTGGTGGAGGCAGCAGCGAGAAGATTGCTACCTCAGGTAGCTTTCCCCGAGGCAAATCTGGAACACCCCCAGAAGCCAGAGCATGGAGATTATGCCTCCCCAATAGCTCTGAAGTTAGCTCGCTCAGTGGGACTAAATCCCCTCAAGATTGCCGAAACCCTGGTCTCCCTCCTTCCTCCACTGGAGGAGGTGGAAGAAGTTTGGGTAGCCCCTCCAGGATTCATCAACTTCCGGCTGAGGAATAGCTGGCTCATCCAGCAGACGGAGGAAATCCTGAAAGCCGGTGAGGCCTATGGAGATCTCAATCTGGGGCAGGGAAGGCGGGTGCAAGTCGAGTTCGTCAGCGTGAATCCCACTGGTCCCCTCCACGTCGGGCATGGGCGAGGAGCAGTTCTGGGCAGCACCCTTTCTAACATCCTGCGCGCCTGTGGCTTCGAGGTGGAAAGGGAATACTATATCAACGACGCTGGAAACCAGATCGAGGTCTTCTCCCGCTCCTTATACTCTCGCTACCGCCAGGCATTGGGCCTCCCAGTCGAACTCCCCCCCGATGCCTACCAGGGAGAATATCTTCTAGAGTTGGCTCAGAAAATCGTCAGCGAAAGGGGGAATTCCCTCCTTGAACTTCCCAAGGAGGAGGCTACCCGGCAGATAGGTCAGCTTGGCATCCAAAGGTTCCTCCAGATCATCAAGCAGGATCTCAAGCTTCTGGGGGTAGAATTCGACAACTGGTTCAGCGAAAGCTACCTCTATGAATCTGGCTTGTTTGATAAGGTGATGAATCTGCTGCAGGAGAGAGGCTTTGCTGAGAAAAGGGATGGCACCCTGTGGTTTACCTTCGCTGAACTGGGGGAGGATAAGGAGGCGGTCCTCATCCGCTCCAACGGGATGCCTACCTACTTCGCCTCCGACATTGCCTACCATTACAATAAGTTTCTGGTGCGGGGCTTCGATGAGGTGATAAACATCTGGGGAGCGGATCACCAGGGCCATGTTGCCCGAATGCTGGCTGCTATTCAAGCGCTAGGGATTCCCCCTGAGCGTCTGAAGATCATCATCTCACAGATGGTTAATCTTCGCCGTGGCGAAGAAGAGGTGAAGGTCTCCAAGCGAACAGGGGAACTGATTACCCTGCGAGAGCTGGTAGAGGAGGTGGGAGCTGATGCCTGCCGGTTCTTCTTCCTCTCCCGCTCAGCCGACAGCCAGATGGATTTTGATCTGGAGCTCGCCAAACGCCAGGCCCCTGAAAACCCTGTATATTATGTCCAGTATGCCCATGCCCGGATCTCGGGAATACTTCGCCTGGCTCGAGAGCAGGGAATAGACTACCATGAGGGAGACGTCTCATACCTTCAGGAAGAAGCTGAGCTCGGACTCATCTCCAAGCTTGTCCTGTTCCCAGAGGTACTTGAGCTAGCAGCCCTAAACCTTGAGCCACATCATCTCCCACACTATGCTCAGGACCTGGCCGTAGCCTTTCACAATTTCTACGAGAAGTGCCGGGTCGTTTCCATTGATTTAGCCCTGACCCGAGCTCGGTTAAAGCTTGTTGAGGCCACCCGTCTCGTGCTGGCCAAGCTATTAAAGCTCATGGGAATCACTGCACCGGAGAGAATGTGATGAGACAGGAAGGATTTAAGCTAAAAGGCAGAGTTTTTTCCGGCGCCCGGCCCACTGGAAGGCAGCATATCGGGAACTATCTGGGAGCACTTCAGAACTGGGTTAAACTACAGGACGAGTACGAGTGTATTTACTGCGCCGTCGACATCCATGCCCTGACTACCATGGAGGATGTGGGCAGCCTCAAGGAAAACATCCGTGAGATGGTGCTAGACTGGCTGGCGGTGGGACTCGATCCGGAGAGAAGCATCCTCTTCGTCCAGTCATGGGTGCCCGAGGTGACCGAATTGCACACCCTGCTGAGCATGGTCACCCCGCTCGGCTGGCTGCTTCGAGTGCCGACCTTCAAGGAGAAAGCCCGTCACCAGCCAGAGAACGTAAACTATGGCTTGGTGGGCTACCCGGTGCTCATGGCAGCCGATATACTGCTTTACAAAGCCGATACCGTGCCTGTGGGGGAGGACCAGCTTCCCCACCTAGAACTGACCCGGGAGATAGCTCGCCGCTTTCACAATCTCTTCGGTCGCGTCTTCCCCCTGCCCGAAGCAAAGCTCACCCCCTATCCCCTGGTTCTAGGGCTCGATGGGGTGAACAAGATGAGCAAGAGCTATAACAATCACATTGAGCTGGCGGCCTCACCGGAAGAAACGCTGAGGCGCGTGATGAGCGCCTTCACCGACCCCGCCCGGCGCTATCGGAGCGATCCCGGACACCCCGATGCCTGCAACATCTACCGCTTGCACGGCTTCTTCAGCCCGGAACGAACCCCCGAAATTGCTGAGGGATGTCGCCAAGCCAGCATTGGCTGCGTAGAGTGTAAACAATTGCTCGCTCAGAGAATCAATCAGGCGCTGTCTCCCTTCCGAGAACGCCGAGCCCAGATTGCCGCCCATTCCGAATATGTAGAAGAGGTCCTAAACGAGGGGGCCAGGAGGGCCAAGGCCATTGCCAAAGAAACCATTCGCGAGGTCAAGGAGCGGATCGGGCTGCTCTGGAAAAATTAATTTAAAGTCAAATACACCCTGCGAAATCCCGTCAGAACCCCTCCTCCAAGAGACGCTTTAACTCCTCCCGGCCAAGTCTAGCTATTCCCAGTTCCTCCGGCTTACGTCCTTGCTCCCAATAGTTCGTTTGGTTGATCACCGAGGTCAGCTCAATTACGGCATTTATCACCGGGGTGGATATCCCCAGTTGCCGCGCCAGTAATCCCACTGGAACCAGCCCATAGGGGGTGTCCTCAATAACATACCTGGCCTTCATCGAGGAGGGACCGGAAATATCAGCCACCTTCCCCTCCTTGT
>CAZYDA010000003.1:0-6025 GCA_964645275.1 uncultured Dehalococcoidia bacterium
GCTTTCTCCTGTTTCCTCTTTCTGAAGGCCCCCCGTGCCGGCTTGATATAATAGTCTATCTTCGACGCAAAGGGTGAGACTAGTCTTTCACCCAGCGCTCCACAGCGGGGACAAGCTGCCGGCTTATCTGCCTCCGAAAGAGGACGCATCAGCTCAAATTCCTCCTCACACTTAGGACAGAAATATTCATATATCGGCATCTTGACCCCCTAAGATTATTTTACTTCGACTGAGCACACGCTCGCAACTTCGGCGCTGGAAGATCGGTTTCATCGCTTGAAGCTCAGGGCTCCTACCGGACAGGCCCTCACACACTCACCACATTCGGAGCAGCCCGAGCTTTCTAGAGGCTCTTCCCCGAAAGTGGTGACCCTTCGCCGGAATCCTCGATGGGCAAATCCCAGCACCCCGGTGCCCACCTTTTGGCAGACCCACACACATTGTCCGCAGAGTACACACTTGTTGGGGTCATAGATGAACAGTGGACTGCTGTCATCAACAGGAAGCTCCTGGAGAAGAGGGCGAAACCTCTTCGAGGTAAGCTTCACCTTGAGATATCGAGCTATTCTCTGCAGTTCACATGAGCGGTTGGCTGGGCAGTGAGCACAGTCCACTGGGTGACTTGAGAGAAGCAGCTCAAGCGAGGTACGCGCCACCCTTAAGGCCTGGGGCCCCTGGGTATGCACCACCATTCCCTCCTTTACCGGTTCAGTGCAAGCAGTGACTGGCCGAGAATAGCCCTCTATCTCCACGAAGCAGAGGCGACAAGAGGCCTGAGGTTCTTCAGCCTCACGTATGGCGCAAAGATGCGGTATGTAGATCCCATTATCTAGGGCTACCCAGAGAAGCTTCTCCCCTTCTGGGGCCTTTATCCTTCGACCATCGATGGTGAGCGAGACTTCCCTCATTTAAGTCCACGACTACTTTGTTCCTTCTTCGGAACCAGGTCCGGCGGTGAAAGCTTCACCACTGCATTGTACTCTGGCGGACAGGCCTCCAGGCAGGTACCGCACTTCACGCACTTCTCCTGATCTATTACCTTGATCTTGCGTTCGTCAGTGGAGATGGCCTCTACAGTGCAACTGCCAACGCAGGCATCACAGGAACGCTCGCATTTCTCCGGGAGAATATAGTAGGCAATGAGCGCCGGACATTTGAGCGCCGGACAGCGCTTTTCCTGGATGTGAGCCTCATATTCATCTCTGAAATATCTTAAGGTGGTGAGGATGGGATTTGGGGCTGTCCGACCAAGCGCACAGAGAGAGCCAGACTTAACATCCTCAGCCAACACCTCCAGCAATTCAATGTCACCCTCCCGCCCCTTCCCCTGGGTGATATCGACTAGTATCTCCAGCATCTGCCTAGTCCCCAGGCGGCAGAGGGTACACTTGCCGCAGGACTCCCGCTGAGTGAACTCCAGGAAGTAGCGGGCTATATCTACCATGCAATCATCCTCATTCAGCACTACCAGCCCACCTGAGCCCATCATTGCTCCAGCCTGGGTGAGGGAATCAAAGTCTATTGGCAAATCTAGGGCCTCCTCTGGCAGACAACCCCCGGAGGGGCCGCCGATCTGCACCGCCTTGAACTTCTTCCCCCCAGGCACCCCACCACCGATATCGAAGACGACCTCCCGCAAGGTGGTTCCCATCGGAACCTCAGTCAGGCCAGTGTTGAGAATCTTACCCGCCAGAGCAAAGACGGCCGTTCCCTTACTTCCCTCAGTTCCTATGTCAGCAAACCAGTCAGCTCCTCGGCTGAGGATTCGGGAAACTGAGGCCAGCGTCTTCACGTTGTTGATAACAGTGGGCTTTCCAAACAGTCCCTTGGTGGCTGGGTAAGGAGGGCGGTGATGGGGCAGTCCCGGTCGGCCTTCTATTGAAGCTATAAGGGCGGTCTCCTCTCCACAGACGAAAGCCCCGGAGCCCTGAAAGAGCTCCACCTCGAAGCTGAATCCGCTCCCCAATATGTCATGGCCCAAGAAGCCCTTTTCTCGAGCCTGCTCGATGGCCACGCCCATCCGCTTTACGGCCAGGGGATATTCAGCTCGAACATAAATGTAGCCCTGGCGAGCCCCCACGGCATAGCCAGCGATGATCAGACCCTCGAGAACTGAGTGAGGATCACTCTCTAGAATGGCTCGATCCATGAAAGCACCCGGGTCCCCCTCATCAGCGTTGCAAATGACATACTTAGGCCTCCCGGCTGAGTGGCGACAAATATCCCACTTCTGCCCTGTGGGGAAGCCGGCCCCACCCCGCCCCCGCAACCCAGAGCGCTTCACCTCAGCTATGACCTCAGCCGGGCTTGTCATAAGAGCCCTGGCCAATCCAGCATAGCCACCACAGGCCAGGTAATGCTCAACCTCCTCCGGGTTAATTCGACCACAGTTCTCCAAAAGCACAAGCTTCTCGTGCCTAAAGCGGGGGAGCTCAAAGAAGGAGGGGAGGAGTTCATTCTCCTCGAGGGCTCCCAGGGCGAATTCCAGGCAAGGGTCATCGTTCACCAAGAAGTCCTGCACCAACCTCCGTCCCTTATCCTCATCGATATAGCCATAGAGTATGGGGGGCCAGCCTGGCTTCTTTATGGTGACCAGCGGCTCAGCATAGCAATGCCCCATGCAGCCCACTTCGATCAGCATTGCTTCGAGTTCTAAGTTCCCCAGTTCATCTTTTATTGCCTGAAGGACTTCCAGGGCTCCAGCAGCCTGACCACAGGTGGCTGCCCCCACCAGAATCACCGGCCTCTCGCCGCTCCAAAGCTTTTGCCAAGAGGCCTCGGCCTGTTTCCTCAGCTCCTCAAACCTCTGAGTTACCCTCTCCTTGAGTATCCTGCTGTCCAAACTTTCTCCCAAACTTTGAGAGAAGTATACCATCCACCTTTGTGGGGCTGAGCTTCCCCAAAGGAGTTCCATCAATCACTGTCACCGGGGCCATTACACAGCATCCTACACAGGCCACGATATCCAAGTCAAATTCTCGATCATCCGTCGTCTGCCCCGGCTTTATCCCTAGTCGACGTTCCCAGGCTTCCAAAATCAGCTGCCCTCCCTTAGTGTGGCAGGCTGTTCCCAGACATACCCTCACCTGATGCTTCCCCGGGGGAGTGAGGCGAAACTGATTATAGAAGGTGGCCACACCATAGACTTGTATCTCGGGCATCCGGAGATAGCGGGCCACTTCCACCATCGCCTGCCGCGGGAGGTAGCCAAAACTCAGCTGCAGCTGCTGAAGAACAGGAATGAGACTGCTTCTGGTGCGCCGGAACTTCCTGAGGATTTCCCTGGTCTTTCTTCGGGCGACCCTTTCTTCTTGGCTCTTCACTTCCCAACTTACCATTAAAGCACTTTCAGCGACTCTTTGCAACGAATGGTAGGATTTTCGATCGGCAGTCCCGAGCAAGCTTGACAACCGGCAAGTTTTGCCTTTAGAATAAAGCAAGCTGTGACATGATGAGGATTAACGTTGCCCAACAGTTAAAGGGCCCGGTTGGTGAAGCCCGCCATTATCACCTCGAGGAAACCACCCGCGAGGGCTTCCCCCTTCAGGGGGACCTAGAACTTATCCGTACCGACCGGGGCATTCTGGTCACCGGGGAACTTGAGGCCCGGGTCAGGGCTGACTGCAGCCGCTGCCTGGAGGAGTTTGAGCTCTCCCTGCACCTCACGCTAGAGGAGGAGTACTTCCCAGCAAAGGATTTGCCAGCCATCTTTGATTCCCTCTCCTCAGAGGAAAGGGAGGGTTTCCTCATCGGGGAGGACAACACCCTCGACTTGGAGGAGGCCGTCAGGCAGCACATCCTGCTCAACTTCCCGATAAAGCCGATCTGCCGTCCGGACTGTGCTGGACTTTGCCCCCATTGTGGTCAAAACCTTAATCAGGGGTCTTGCAACTGTTCCCAGGAGTTCATTGACACTCGTCTCAGCCCCCTGAAAGATCTGCTCTATAGAATAGATTAGCTGCCATGGCAGTACCTAAAAGGAAAATGTCTAAGAGCCGAGCCGGGAAGAGGAGGAGCCATTTTCGACTTTTCCTCCCCAACCTGAGTCCCTGTCCCCAATGCCATCATTTGAGGCTGCCCCACCGAGTCTGTCCCTTTTGTGGTAGCTATCAGGGAAGGGAGATAGTCTCGATCAAGACAGAAAAATGATAAGGACTACCATATGTGATCAGTTGGGCATCGAACATCCAATCATTCAGGGAGGGATGGCCTGGTTGGGAACCTGGGAGTTGGCTTCAGCAGTGTCCGAGGCCGGCGGTTTGGGCTTCATCGGGGCTGGAAATGCCCCTCCTCAATGGGTTAGGGAGCAAATAAGGATGATTCGGGAAAGGACGGAGAAGCCCTTTGGAGTGAACATCATGTTAATGTCGCCTTTCGTTGAGGAGGTGATTTCCCTGGTGATTGAGGAGCAGGTGCCCATTGTGGCCCTTGGAGGAGGCAACCCCGGGGTTTATATCCCCCGGCTCAAGCGGGCGGGGATAAGGGTGATGCCGGTCATCTCCAGCGTTGCCCTAGCCAAAAGGGCAGAACGTCTGGGAGTGGAGGCCATCGTGGCTGAAGGGATGGAATCAGGTGGGCATGTTGGAGACACCACCACCTTGGCCCTGATCCCCCAGGTAGTAGATGCGGTAAATCTGCCGGTGATTGCCGCAGGCGGGATCGCTGATGGACGGGGACTGGCGGCTGCACTCGCCCTAGGCGCTCAGGGGATACAGATGGGCACCAGGTTCGTTTGCAGTACCGAATGCATTGCCCATCCTGCCTTTAAGGAGAAGGTTCTTCAGGCCCATGACCGCGCCACCGTGGTTACCGGCGAGAGCACTGGGCATCCGGTGAGGGTTCTGAAGAATCGGATGTCCCGCGAGTTCCTTCGCTTGGAGAAGGAGGGAGCTTCCAAGGAGGAACTGGAGAAATTCGGTGAGGGAAAGCTGCGACTGGGCGTGGTCGAGGGCGACCTAGAAAATGGCTCCCTCATGGCGGGTCAGATAGCAGGGCTGATAAGGGAGATCAAGCCTGTAAAGGAGATCATCGCCGAGGTAATTGCTGAGGCAGAGGCCATAATTGCTCAGCTTGGCAACTTCCGCTCGGAGGATTCCCATGAGTAAGATAGCTTTCGTTTTCCCTGGGCAGGGTTCCCAAAAAGTGGGCATGGGCTTGGACCTCTTCCAGAGCTCAAAGGCTGCTCGGGAGGTCTTTGAGAAGGCTGATGAGATACTCAATTTTCCTCTTTCACGTCTTTGTTTTAAGGGTCCAGAGGAAAAATTGCGCCAAACAGTCTTTACCCAGCCAGCCATACTGACAGTAAGCCTAGCCTGCCTCCAGGCTGCTACCGATAAGGACCTGCAGCCAGATTTCGTGGCTGGTCACAGCTTGGGAGAATTCACCGCCCTGGCAGCTTCAGGAGCACTCGATTTCGCCGAGGCCCTCAGGCTCGTTTGGGAACGGGCTCGCCTCATGCAGGAAGCAGCAGAAAAATACCCTGGTGGGATGGCAGCGATCATCGGACTGGATGAAATAACGCTGGAGGAAATCTGCCAAGAAACGGGCACTCAGATAGCGAACATCAACTCCCCGGAGCAGATTGTGATCAGCGGCAGCAATAGAAACCTGACCTGGGCCATGGACCTCAGCCGAGCCCGAGGAGCCAAACGTGTGATCCGACTGGAGGTTAGCGGAGCCTTTCACTCATTGCTGATGCAGCCAGCGGCCGAGGGCCTGGGTCGGGTGGTCTCCCAGTTGGACTTCCGGGAGCCCCGAGTGCCCATCGTGGTCAACGCCACTGCCGAACCGGAGAAAAGCCCGGAGAGGCTAAAGGAGAGGCTGGTGCAGCAACTCTGCAGCCCGGTTCGCTGGCGGTCATGCGTAGAATATATGCTAGGGGCCGGCGTTTCCACTTTTGTTGAGATCGGCCCTGGTAAGGTTCTCTCAGGGTTAATTCGACGCATCAGCCGGGAGGCCCGCATCATCAACCTGAACGACCTCAGTTCCATCTCCAGCCTCGACCTGTAGCCTGAGAGAAATCCCA
>CAZYDA010000003.1:6125-19705 GCA_964645275.1 uncultured Dehalococcoidia bacterium
AAATGAAATTGCCGGGCTCAAGCTTTTTACCTGACCTGCAGGAAAAGCCCACCGCCCAATGTGAATTTTGTGGCGCAGAGTCATCGGTCACCTCTCAATTTCTAGGCATCTGCCTCAACTGCATTCGGCAAAATTTCGAGGCGGTAAGACCTCGCCTGGAGAAGGCTCACCAGCAGGCACGCCAGAGCTTTGGACTTCCCTTAACTCCTCCCAGAGGCCCCGGATTTGCCTGCCGAATCTGTGTCAATGAGTGCCAAATCCCTGAGGGTGAAAGAAGCTTCTGCGGAGCGCGCTGGGTGGAGAACGGCAAGCTTCTGGGACCCACAGCCACAAAGGGGAACCTGAGTTGGTATTATGATCCCCTCCCCACCAATTGTGTCGCTGACTGGGTCTGCCCAGGTGGAACCGGGGCCGGCTATCCCCTCTTCGCCCACCAAAGAGGTCCAGAGTACGGCTACAAAAATTTGGCGGTCTTCTACCAAGCCTGCACGTTTGACTGTCTCTTCTGTCAGAACTGGCATTTTCGAAGAGCAAGCGCCGATGAGCCTCAGGTTTCCGCCTCGGAGCTTGCCGCGCGAGTGGACGAGGCCACCTCCTGCATTTGTTTCTTCGGTGGCGACCCCACGCCTCAACTTCCCCACGCGATTCGGGTTTCGCGCCTGGCCCGGGAGAGGCGAAGGGGTCACATCCTCCGCATTTGCTGGGAGACTAACGGCTCCATGCACCCAAAGCTTCTTGAGCAGATGCTTCGCCTCTCGCTGGAATCTGGCGGTTGCCTTAAGTTCGACCTCAAGGCCTGGGATGAGAGGGTGCATTTCGCCCTCTGTGGTGTAAGCAACCAGCGGACTCTGGAGAACTTCAGGTTGGCAGCCAGCTACATTTCCCAGAGGCCTTCCCCTCCACCGCTGGTGGTCAGCACTCTCCTAGTACCGGGATATGTGGATGAGGAAGAGGTCTTTCATATTGCGAAGTTCATTAGCTCCCTCAACCCGGAGATACCTTACGCCTTGCTTGCCTTTCACCCCAGCTTCTATTTGGGTTTGCCAACTACTTCCAAGAGACATGCTGAAAGAGCTCTGGCCGCTGCTTATCAGGCTGGCTTGAAGAACGTTCGAGTAAGAAACCAGCACCTCCTAAATTTTGAGGACTACTGAGTTCAGCCTGTACTAGGTGCATCTTAAAAACTTAATACCGACCGGATTGATGGGGGCCCTGTAAACCTTATAAAATTCTTGGTGCCCGCAAAACCTAAAAGGATTTCGCGGGGCCCCAGAATTAAACCAGAATCTAAGGAGCTCCCAAAAATTCCTCGAACTTTGGGGATTAAATCATGGGCCGACGAAGAAAAGCCAGGGTTCTAGCACTGCAGACGCTTTATGAGTGCGACTTCGTGGGGCATGATCCAACAGGGGTCCTACAACGATTGGCTCAGGAAGAGAGGCTCCCCGAGGAAGCTCTCGCCTTTGCTCAGGAACTGGTAGAGGGAGTCATGGAGAGGAAAAAAGCGCTCGATGCTATCATCGAACGCTTTGCCCCCGCCTTCCCGGTGGAGAGGCTGGCACTCATCGATCGCAACATCCTTCGGCTGGCTCTTTTTGAGCTCCTCTTCCACGGAAAGGTGCCGACTAAAGTAGCCATCAACGAAGCTGTGGAGCTGGCCAAGAACTTTGGGAGTCAAAGCTCTCCTCGATTTGTGAATGGAGTGCTTGGCTCGGTTAGCAAAGCGGAGCTCTCAAATGCCCCGCGGGAAGGCTGAGATTCTGTGTGAGCAAGGACTTTTGGAGTTCGAAACCTCCAACTATGGAAAAACTTGTAGGAGGGAAATATGGCCACAGTTTTTGAGCGGGTAAGGAGGATCGTCGCCGAACAACTGGGTGTGGACGAAGATGAGGTAACGCCAGAGGCTTCCTTCGCCGATGACCTGAATGCCGACTCCCTTGATCTGGTAGAGCTGGTAATGGCCATCGAGGAGGAGTTCGGCAAGGAGGGAAAGCCTTTAGAGATACCTGACGAGGACGCTGAAAAGCTGACCACGGTGGGAAAGCTGGTTGACTATCTTAAGGAACAGGGGATAGAGGACGAGTAAGTACCGGCTCTCACTCCCAAGAAGTGCCATCATTGGCTTTGTAGCTGAGCTCTTGGGGCCCTGACGATCGGATTCCTCGGTGGCCTCTGCGCTGGGATGCTGGGCGTCGGCGGAGGAGCTCTGATCATTCCCAGGCTTGTTCTCCTGCTCGGCGTGGAACAGTATATGGCCTAGGGAGTGACCCTAGCAGTTATTCCCTTCGCTGCTGCAGCGGGCACACTGGCTCACCTAAAATAGGGAAAAATACATCCTGAGCTAGTGGCCGAAATTACCCCCGCAGCCATGACCTTTGCCCTCCTCGGAGCTTGGGTCGCTGGGCTCATAGCGGCTCGCTTCCTCTCCCCCATCTTTGGGTTGCTGATACTCTTAATTGGGTCTAAAATGATACTAAGCAAGGAGGAGAACAGTGTCGAGACTCTCTGAGCTTTATCGGGAGATCGAGGCTTGTCACGACTGTCCCCTGGCTGAGCACCGCACCAAGGTGGTTCCCGGTGAGGGGCCAGAGGACGCTGAGCTGATGTTCATTGGGGAGGCTCCAGGATTCTACGAAGACCAGCAGGGGAGACCCTTCGTTGGCCCCGCTGGTCAGTATCTTACAGAACTCCTGCAGCTGATCGGTCTCAGACGTGATGAGGTCTACATCTGCAATGTGATCAAATGCCGTCCTCCAGGAAACCGAGACCCTCTGCCAAGGGAGGTAAAGGCCTGCCGCAAGTGGCTCGAGCAGCAGATCGAGATCATTGACCCCCGTGTGATCATCACCCTAGGACGACACTCCATGGCAATGTTCTTTCCGGGTGAGAGCATCGGAAAGATTCACGGAACTGCCCGAAAGGTAGGAAATCGCATTTGCTTCGCCATGTATCACCCGGCTGCTGCCTTGCATCAGCAAAAGCTTCGCCAAATTCTGGAGAGCGACATCCGCAAATTGCCTTCCCTTGTATCTGAGGCCCAAAGGCTGCAATCACAGCCTAAGCAGCTCAGCATGTTTTAGAAAGGCCCTGCAAAAACTCAGGAATCTTGCAGAGTAGAAATAGACCTCGGAAACCTGGCGAACCTCGCGGGGTGGTTTAGGTAGGGGAAATTGAAGAGATGAGAAAAGGCGTATCCTCAAATCTCCGCAGAGGCAGGGCTGGAGCACTCTTCCGGCTGGTCATCGTTGCCCTCTGTGCTCTTCTGGTCTACCTGTTCTGGAAGGACATCGCTCAGATAATTCTGAAGACGGCTGGCTTTGGGGCTCTTCTCCTGCTCGGTTGGCTTATCGCATTGATCCGGGTCTCCTGGGCCCAACAATTTCAGCTGATGCAACAGCAGTGGAACCGCTGGCTGGGGGCCATGCTCATTAGTGCCTTTGCCTGGGGGATCCTGGCAGAATTTCATCCTGAGGCTTACCTCGTTGATGTCTCCCTAAAGGAATCTACTCTTGGTGGCTCCTGGGGACAGAGCTTGCTCGGCTCCTCCTACTCCTGGGCACGCTTAGCAGCCCTGGGAGTCGGGGGATTAGTCATTTCCAGTCCCCGGAGCTCGCTCAAGTTCATTGGCTGGCTTCTTCTCTCCCTCTGGCAGCTTCTCACCCTGCTGGCAGAGCAAATCTGGAAGGCATTGGAGTTCGGAGTTCACCAGACTCTGAAAGGGCTTGCCAGCTTATTCAGCCTTGCCCGTGGCGTTATGTCAAGGAGACCAACCGAAGTCAGGCGAAGGGCTACCCGAAGGCCAAAGGAAGTTCGCCCACAGCCTGAGGAGCCAGCACCAGAGCCAGTTACGCCAGTTTCGGACGAGAAGGTTACCCTTATCGAGCCAAGTGCAGACCTACCATCCATAGAATTCCTTAACAAAGCTCCCAAGGCTGCCTTTGCCCAGGCTGATGAGACTGAAAGAGCCAAGCTGCTTGAGGAGGCTCTGGCCAGCTATGGAGTAGAGGCTCGAGTGGTGCAGGTTAATCCTGGCCCTTCGGTTACTCAGTTCGGCGTTGAGCCGGGTTGGGAAAGAAAATTCCGCCGGGTACTGGAGAGGGACTCAGAGGGACGTATAAAGAAGGACAAGGATGGCAACCCAGTGTACCGGCTCGAGGAGGTTTCCCGCACTCGGGTCAAGGTGGAGCGATTCCTTTCGCTGGCCAACGATCTGGCCCTGACCCTGGCGGTCCCCAGCGTCCGCATTGAGGCTCCCGTTCCTGGAAAACCCCTGGTAGGCATTGAGGTTCCCAACGTAAGCACGGCCATAGTTCCTCTACGTAGCGTCATCGAGAGCTCCACTTTCCAGAAAGCTCGAGCCAAGTCCAAGCTAGTCGTGGCCCTGGGACAGGCTGCTGGTGGGGAACCCATGGTCTGTGATCTAGCCAAGATGCCTCACCTGCTCATCGCTGGAGCCACTGGGAGCGGCAAGACGGTCTGTCTGAACTGCATGATCACCTCCTTCCTCATGAAGACTACCCCCAGCGAGGTGAGGCTGGTGCTCATTGATCCCAAGCGAGTAGAGATGGTTACCTTCAGTGGGATTCCGCATCTGCTCACTCCGGTGGTGGTAGATATCGACAAAGCAATCGAAGCCTTGCGCCGCATCCAGGTGGAGATGGATCACCGCTATCGCCGATTCGCTGCCGCCGGGACCCGCAACATTGATACCTACAACAAGAAGGCTGCTGAGCCCCTTCCTTATATCGTGGTCTTCATCGACGAGCTGGCAGACCTCATGATGAGCGCCGCCGATGTGGTGGAGCCCCTGCTCTGCCGCCTGGCTCAGCTTTCTAGAGCCACTGGAATACACCTCGTGGTGGCTACACAGCGACCCTCGGTAGACGTGGTCACCGGGCTTATCAAGGCTAACTTCCCGGCTCGCATCAGCTTCGCCGTGGTTTCGGTGGTCGATTCTCGAACCATTCTCGACGCACCCGGAGCAGAAAAGCTGTTGGGACAAGGGGATATGCTCTACCTACCACCGGACGCTCACAAACCCCGACGGCTAAGGGGATGCTTCATTTCCGATGAGGAGATGGACAAGGTGACTAAGTTCTGGAGAAAGTGGGCGGAGGAGCACCTCCCCCAGGAACAGGATCGCATAGCTCAGGAGTTTTCCTCCCTACCGGTGGAGAAGATAGAACTTGATCCCTTCCTCGAACGTGCCCGGGAGCTGGCTCGGGAACACCCTCACCTCTCCATTTCCCTACTTCAGCGCCGGCTGCACATTGGATATCCTCGGGCAGCCAGGCTGATGGAGCAACTGGAGGAGGAGGGACTGGTAAGCCGAGGCGCTGACGAGCTCGGAGAGGAATGAGAGAACTGATATCACTGCTGGCCTACTACCTAGAGCGGCGGAAGCTCAAGCTGCAGGAGCCGGAGGAGATTGCCCCACCTCTCACCGAGGAGCCGCTCGAGGAGGCCCGCTGCCTTCACTGTGGCGCTGATCTCTCAAGGGCTGAGCTCTACCGCATCTATCGGATTTGTGATGCCTGTCACTTCCACCACCACCTCCCAGCCTGGAAAAGGGTGAGCCTGTTGGTTGACCCGGAGAGCTTTAAAGAGCTGGATCGGAGGTTGACCACGCCGGAATTCCTGCAACTGGAAAGTAATCTCCCTTATCAGGAGAGGCTCCAGGAGGCCCAGAAGAAGAGCGGACTCAAGGAGGCTGCTCTGACAGGTAGCTGCTCCATTGGTGGAAATCCAGTTGTCCTGGCCGTGCTAGATTTCGGCTTTATGGGAGGTAGCCTGGGGGTGGTGGCCGGGGAGAAGTTAGCTCGAGCCCTCGAGTTTGCCACCAGACACCGTTTGCCGGTGGTTCTGGTGACCTCCTCCAGCGGCTGTCGAGTGGAGGAAGGGGTGCTTTCCTTGATTCAGATGGGCAAGGTAGCCGCCACCGCCAAGAACCTCCAGAACCATAAGCTGCCTCTGGTCTGCCTCCTCGGTAATCCCACTACCGGTGAGGTCTACGCCAGCCTGGCCAACCTGGGAGATATCATCATCGCTGAGCCCGGAGCTCTGTTGGGCTTCGCCCCCCTGAGGGTGATAGAAGAGGAAGCTGGTGAGACCTCTCCAGAGAAGGCTCACACCGCCGAGGCACATCTGCAGCATGGCCTGATTGACCAGATTGCCGAGCGAACTGAGCAGCGACACCTGATCTCCATCCTGCTCGACCTTCTCACCCCTCGGTATCGCCTCGGCATGCGAAAGAAGGCCAAGCCCTACTTTGCCCCCCTGCACGCCCAGGAGCAGCCCTGGCAGGCAGTCCAGCTCGCCCGACATGAACGACGCCCCACCTTCCTAGATTTCATGTCCCGGATTGCTTTCAACTTCGTTGAACTACGCGGAGATCGCGTGTCTGGGGATGATCCTGCCCTGATCTGTGGGTTGGCCGAGATTGGAGGGGAAGCAGTGGTAGTGATCGGGCAGCAGCGCGACCGCAATGAAGGGCGGATTGGACCGGAGGGCTTTCGCAAGGCACAAAGGGCTATGAGGCTGGCAGCCAAGTTTAGCCTTCCCCTCATAAGCTTCATTGACACCGCCGGGGCCTATCCAGGACCTGAGGCCGAGGAAAGGGGAATTGGGCATGCCATCGCCTCCACCATGGCCTTTCTTGCTGATCTCCCCACTCCAGTCATCTCGGTGATCATCGGTCAGGGAGGAAGTGAGGCAGCCTTGGCCCTGAGCCTGGCCGATCGGGTACTTATGTTGGAAAATGCTTACCTCACGGTGATCTCGCCCGAAAGGGCTGCCTCCATCTTTTACCGCGATCCAGCTAAAGCAAAGGAACTTGCCCCGGCTTTGAAATTGACCGCTACTGAGTGCCGGGAGTTTGGCATAGTTGACCTCATCGTCCCCGAGCCAGGTGGTGGAGCTCATGCGAACCACGCCGAAGCCGCTCGCCTCCTCCGCAACCTTTTACTCCAGGAATTGGCTCAGATTCAGACTTTCTCTCCCAGCCACCTGGTGAGAATTCGTTACCACCGCCTCCGCTATCTCGGTGAAACTGCCCTAGGACCAATGAAGTACCTCCGCCAGCAGGCTGAAAAGCTAAAGGATCTCTTCCAAAGCGGGACGCAGCTCTTCAGGGAGCATCTTGGCTAGGTAATTTTGAAGCTCGCTTATCTCCTCAGGCCATACCACTGATGGAAGGCTTCCTCCCGCAGCCTCTCCAGAATCTCGCCAGCCTCGTTCTCTAGATACTTCCGACCTGGCTCAGCCAGCTCGGGAGGATAGTCCGCTCCGAGATAATCCTCCTCCAGAAAGTTCAGCCCCCTGATCTGGGAGTACTCCCTTAAAGATTCATATTCGCGAGAGGGAACTGGTCCAAAGTGAGAGATATATCCCAGGGGCACGTAAACGGGGGGTGACAAAGGAAGCTTGGTCACGAAGACGAGCTTTACGCTCCAAACATATCCTCTCTCAATCTCCTCGGCAATTTTTTGGCCTATCTCCTCAGGGGAGAACCCCTGCATCCTCAGCATCTCCACCAGGGTGGCCTTTCGGAAAAAGTAACGCGGAGCGCTCTGTGAGAGAATCCCCCGCAAAAGCAATTCCAAGCGTGGTCGCTGCAACACCTGCTCATAAAGCGCAAAAATCTTCTGGCAGAATTCCTCAGACCTTGGCGTCGGAAGATAGCGATAGAGTTCCCCCTTAACCTGTACCACCCCGCTCTCCACCAACTTTTTCAAGGCCTTCTCAGCATTGCCTTGACTCGACAGGGTTTCGCTGATAATATCTTCGTAGGTGTGTGGTGTGGCCTCGTCGCGGAGGTATTTTAAGATTCGAACCAGTGTTGGGATTTCAAGCATCGCCTCCCCTGTAACTCATCGAGCTAAATCCCATGAAAACCCTACTTTTCGTGGGGACTCTGGGTTTAAAAATCAAGCTTTTAGGCTAATCAACTTAACCCCAGCCCCAGCCTGGGGGTTGCTGGGTGAAAAATGTTTGGTTGGTTTCTAAAGAAATCTTACCCCACTGCGGGAGGTAAGTCCAGCTTCGATCTGGAAAGCTACGTCCCCCTGCCCGTGACTTACCAGCTAAGGGGCACCCTCCTGAGAAAGATAAGGTGCGGGGAACCTATCCTGCCAGAGATCGACGGCAGGGAGGAGACCAAGGCCGATGTGGTGCGCGCCCTCCTCTCAGGAGCTCATCCTTACCTCATCTCTGAGGAGGGGACCGGCAAAACCAGGCTAGCTCGTTCCCTCACCAGACTGCTGCCCCGCGTTCCCTTCATTCGCGGATGCCCCTATCATGATGATCCCAAGTGGCCCCGAGAATTCCTCTGTCCCCGCTGCCGGAGGGCAAAGGATCCGGTGAGGGAATTCGGGATCGATTTCATCCCGGGCTCACAGCGGTTCTCGCGAATCCAGGGCAATGAGTACACCAATGAGGCCAAGTTGCTCGGACTCAAGGACATCCAAGCCATTGCCAGGGGTTCAAGCCCCTCTGATCCCCAAGTATTCACCGGAACTGGAGTGTTCCGCGCCAACCGGGGGATTCTCTTTGTGGATGAACTCCCTGCCATCCGCACCAAGGTCCAGGTCCTCCTGCACCCCATCCTTGAGGAGAAGAAGGCCATCCTAGAGGAGTACAACTGGGAGCATCCGCTGGACTTGGTGCTCATAGCCACCGGCAACCCGCGAGGTTTCGCTCACGTAAATGAAATACCACGCCCGCTTCTAGATAGACTGGAGCCAATCTATATGGACCTGCCAGAGGAAGAGGTTGAACGCCAGATAATGCTTAAGGAGACCTTTAGGATAAGGCCCTATGCAGAAGTCAGCCCTGAGGAGGAACCGCCCTACCCCGATCTCAAGGAAATAGAGAGGCAAGTCATCGTTCCCTGGTGGATCGTGGATCTGCTGAACAAGTCGGTCAGGTACAGCCGCATCTGCCCCTATGTAGAAAAGAAGCCCAGCATTCGGGCCAGCAACAAGGCCCTCGACCACACCTATGCCAGCGTGGAGCTGGAGAATAGGCGGGTGGCCAACCTGCGCCACACCTACTACGGACTCAGATTGGCCCTCCGAGGCAGGGTGGGCCTCAGAGCCGACCTCATCGATCTGGATAATCCCCAGAAGACCTTCAAGCTGGGAGATGAGCTAGCGGCTGATTTCCTGTGGAACGTCCTCGAAGACCTCAAGAATGGGAATCAACTGCTCGGAGAATACGACCAGGGAAAGCTTTCCCAGGAGCTCTCTTCCCTACTGGCTGAGTTCAGAATGCCCTCCGAAAGATTGCCGGATGAACTTCTCTCCCCATATCCGGAACTGGCCCGAGTTATTCAGCGAATGAAGCTGAGAGCGGAGGAACTGGACCAGCTTCCAGGGGACCGAGAGGCCCAAGAGGAGGCCAACTTCTCAGCCTTGGAGTTCCTGTCCAATCTAGCCCTCCACCAGAGAACGCTGGAGCCAAGCAGGGTAAACAATCTATTCGTGCCGGAGAAATTTGGAGGTCGCCGGTGAGCTACCCGCCAAGGGAATACTGTGATCGCTGTGAGCTAAGGTCGGAGGGTGAGCTGCTTCGGGAGCTGGCTCGGCTCGCTGGGCGCACACTTAGAGACATAGCCCGGCGCTCCCAACAGCATCCCGAAACTCCCCTGGGGCAGGCTTTGAGAAAAGTCAAAGAGGTCCGAGAACAAGGGGAAAGGGCTCAGCTTGAGGAATATGAGAGTCTGCTTCAGCAGTATGAGGAAGAACTCTCCTTCGAGGTCATGGATAAGCTGCTCCAGGGTAGCTCAGTGGAGGAGTTGGCCAGTCGCATACTTCAAGATGAGCTCCGTAAGGAATTGCAGGAGAAGATAAGAGCCCTTAAGTGGAGGTCTCCCGGGATTGGCGAGGGAGACATCAGAGAAGTTCTCCAGCAATATGAACGAGAAGGTTATATCGAGATTGAAGAGGGAAAGCTCCGCATTACTTCCAAGGGCGCTCGCCGACTGGCAGCGGGCATCTTGGAGCGCATCCTGCGGAACCTTTCCGGACGGGATGTGGGCTCCCACATGGTGGAAAAGGCAGGCTTTGGGGCTGAGCTTTCCCTTTACACCAGAAGTTACGAATTTGGCGACGACTACTCTCTGGTTGATGTGGAGAAGACCGCTCTCAAGGCCTTGGAGAGGTGCGGTCAATTAGATCTTGAGCTGGCGGACTTCGAGGTGCATGAGGAGATCCACCAAACTAAGCTCTGTGCTGGCATCATCATTGATGAGAGTGGCTCTATGAGAAATGGCTATAAGCTTGAGGCAGCCATTGAAACTGCCCTGGCACTCTCAGAGCTTGTCCGCCGTGAGCCCAAGGATAAGCTTCTGGTTTATACTTTCTCCGAGAGGGTTCGCTCAATCCCATCTTGGACCATCATCAACGAGGTCATGAGCGGAGGAGCCACTGACATCCGCTCTGCCCTTCGAGCTTTCCGCGAGGCAGTGGCTGCTGAGAAGGGTTCGCGGCAGGCCTACCTCATCACTGATGCCGAACCGAACATGGAAAATGGAGCTTACATAGGCTTCGAGCAGGCCGCTTTAGGCCTTCTAGAAGAGGCCTGGCTCTATCGTCAGCAAAAGATCAGGCTTAATATAGTTATGCTAGATGAGACGCCCCGGCTCAGACAGCTTGCCTCAAGCCTAGCTCGTCAAAACCTGGGGCGGGTCTTTTTCACCACCCCCCTACGACTCGGGGAGGTAGTAGTAGAAGACTACCTTAAGCTGAGGAAGGAAGGGGTCTAGATGAAGAGAACTAGAGCAGAGGTAAGATTTTACAGTCGGCCTCGGCTCAGAAGCCCAATTCTTATCGCTGGCTGGCCAGGCATAGCTAACATAGGCCTGACCGCGGTTAACTACCTCCAGGCCAAGCTCGGGGCCAGAAGATTTGCCGAGATCAACCCCGAGCCCTTCTTCTTCCCGCGTAAGATCTTCATTGATGGGGGACTGCTGCGGGATATGGAGTTTCCTGAGGGCACCTTTTACTACTGCAGAGGCGAACCCGACCTCATTTTCTTCATTGGAGAGGCACAGCCACATGAAGAAGCCAAGATTTACTCCCTAGCTAATTTGATCCTTGACGTGGCTGAAAAGTTTGGAGCCACACGTGTTTATACTGCTGCCGCTGCCGTAGCCTCGATCCACCACTCACTGGAACCGCGGATCTGGGCTGTGCCCAACACTCCCAAACTCCTGTCAGAGCTGAAAAGTTACAACGTGGTGCTGCTGAGCGAACTGGAGGAGCGAAGGGGTAGCGGAAATATCACCGGCCTGAATGGCGTGCTTATAGGCGTGGCCCGAGAAAGAAACCTAGAGGGAGCTTGCTTCTTGGGCGAGATACCGGTCTACATCGCCCATTTCCCCCTCCAGTACCCCAAGGCCTCCCGAGCCATCCTCAATATCCTCACCGCTGTGTTGGGCATTCATATTGATATGGGAGAGATTGGATTCTACGCCGAGCAAGCTGATCGCGAGATCGATAGGCTTTACCAGAGCTTGCCCCCAGAGGTAAGAAACGAACTCGACAAGCTTAAGGCCGCAGCACCACCCACCGGGCCGATAACCGAAAGGGACAAGGAGAAGATACTCAAGGAAATTGAGGAGTTTTTCAAAAAGGGAAAGGGGGAGCAAAGCTAAAGGCTGATGGACAAAGTCAGATTTCTGCACCGACCTAAATTTCATCGGCCAAGGTTGCTAGTAGGCTGGGAACCAGATGCCGGAGCCATGGGAGCGGAGACCATTTCTTACCTCCGTCAGGAGTTGGGAGCGGTGGAGTTTTGCCGCCTCAGCCCTTTGGGATACTTCCCCCTCGGCGCTGTCTCCATAGAGGACGATGTAGTGGAGTTTCCCACCCCCACCCTCTACTTCTCCGAAAGGTCCAATCTCATCCTCTTTCATAGCACCCAGCCATCACAGGCCCATTACGAATTTCTCAGTCTGCTCCTCGATCTCGCTGAGGACTTCAAAGTTCGCAGAATTTATACCGTTGGGGGACTGGTCTCACGAATTGGACACCTAGAGAGACGTCGAGTGCTGGCAGTTTTCAACCGCCCTGAGCTCCGAGAAGAACTCTCCCAATACCCGCTCAGCTTCATAAGTTATCATGGCTCCACCTCGATGAATGGCTTTCTACTCTGGCTGGCAAAGAGGCGTGATCTCCGCGCTGTAAGCCTGTGGGGAGAGGTTCCTTTCTACCTGGCTAACCGAGAGGATAATCGAATGGTAGAGGTCATGCTGAATAGCCTCTGCCAAGTTCTGAGCCTAGAGATTGACCTCTCCCAACCCCGGCAAAGAGCCGAGGAGCAGGAGAGGCGGATAGCTGAGATCAGGCAGCAAAGCCCCCACATCGACAATTATCTGGAAAAGGTCGAAAAGGGCCTAGAACTCACCGAGGAGGAAAGCCTTAATCTGGTTCGGGAGATGGAAGACCTCCTACGCGAGCCTTACTAGCCAAGATGCCAAGTTTCTCAGCACCAAAACCGGGAGCGAAGAACCTTGCGGGTAAACCTTGAGCTCGAGCCTTTAAAGGGGGTCTTCTCGCTTCCCTTTCACTATAACCATCACGTGGCCTCCTTGATCTACCGGATGCTTGCCCTGGCCTCGCCGTCATACAGCCGCTTTCTTCACAAGCAAGGATATGAAGGCTTAAAGCTCTTCACCTTCTCCCAGCTCCTCATCAGCAGTCGAAGGACTGCCCAGGGAAGGCTGGAGGGCAGGGGTACCCTCAGCCTGCTTATCTCCTCTCCGATAACCGAGTTCATGGAAAACTTAGTTCACGGCTTCCTCACACAGCCAGAGCTTTTGCTCTGTGACCAGCGGTTTCGCTTGCAACGCTTAGAGGCTCTTCCCCGTCCGGTCCTTGGGGAGGAAGCTAACTTCACCTGCCTCTCACCCATCGTGGTCTCTAGGGGAGGAGAAAAACATGCTGCTTATCTCCCCTATGATAGTCCCCAGCTAAGTCAGGCAGTAAGACAAAACCTGCAGCGAAAGCTCAGATTGATCGGCCGACCGAAGGAAGAAGCTCGCCTTGAGCTTTACTTTGACCAAGATTATATTCAGTCCAAACAGGGGCAAGTGTACCGGCTGGTGGATTACAAGGGCATCAAAATAAAAGGCATCCTCAGTCCCTTTAAAGCTCGCGGCGATAGAGAGCTTCTCGAGGTCGGCTATGAGGCCGGCTTTGGAGAGAAAAACTCCCTTGGCTTCGGGATGGTGGAAGTAGCTCGTGAACGTCGTCAACCCCAAAGCTGAAGGCCGAAAACCAACGCTTGACGACTTTCCCACCCCCACGCTAAACTCGAAACAAACGGGGCTTTAATTGAACCAAGGTGGAATTGAAATCAACGCTACAGCTATTGGGGTAATGTTCACTCTAGGGCTTTAATTGAACCAAGGTGGAATTGAAATGCACTCGGGGAATTCTATGGTTGGTTGGCCCTAAAGGCTTTAATTGAACCAAGGTGGAATTGAAAAAATTTTCACTCCCGCCTTTCGGCGGCTCGCCCTCGAGCTTTAATTGAACCAGGGTGGAATTGAAAGGTGTCATCCATCACTCGGACCAAGG
>CAZYDA010000004.1:0-18456 GCA_964645275.1 uncultured Dehalococcoidia bacterium
AGGTATTGCACTTCCTCCCCTCCGAGGGTAAAATGCAAGCGGTATGGTCTATGAAACTGTCATTGGACTAGAGGTACATGCACAGCTCTCAACCCAAAGCAAGATGTTTTGTCGCTGCAGCACCGATTATGTCAATTCCCCGCCGAATTCCCACGTTTGTCCGGTTTGCCTGGGCATGCCAGGGGTGCTTCCGGTAATTAACCGACGGGCGGTGGAGTATGCTATAGCTGCGGCCCTGGCCCTAAATTGCACCATAGCCTCCTTTACTAAGTTCGACCGAAAAAACTACCCCTACCCTGACCTGATGAAGGGGTATCAGATCTCACAATATGATGCCCCTCTCTCGCACGATGGCTGGCTGGAGATAGAGGTAAATGGAAGGAGAAAACGCATTGGCATCATTCGGGTTCACCTAGAGGAGGACGTGGCCAAGCTCCTGCACCGCAACGACCCCTCTGGGGAGACCTACAGCCTAGTGGATGTGAATCGTGCCGGAGTTCCGCTCCTGGAGATCGTGAGCCGACCTGACATGAATTCACCGGAAGAAGCCCGCGAGTTCCTAATAAAGCTTCATCGACTGCTCCGCTGGCTGAGAGTCTCCAATGCCAACATGGAGGAGGGAAGCTTCCGCTGCGATGCCAACATCAGCGTGCGCAGCGCGGAGACTGGTGAATCCTCGGCCAAGGTGGAGCTGAAAAACATGAACAGCTTTAAAGCCGTCTACCAAGCACTCAAATACGAAGCTGGAAGACAGGAAGAACTCCTCCGGTCGGGGATTCCCACCCAGCAGGAGACCAGAGGATGGGATGAGGCCAAGGGAGTCACCGTTCTTCAGCGGAGCAAAGAGTATGCCCATGATTATCGCTATTTCCCAGAGCCCGATCTCCCTCCACTTAAAATAAGCCCCGAGCTAGTTGAGGAAATCAGAGCCAAGCTTCCCGAATTGCCTGATGCCAGGCAGGAAAGATTTATGGCCGAGTATGGCCTGCCAAGCTATGATGCGAACCTCCTGACCGGCTCTCGCGAGCTGGCCGACTTCTTCGAGGAGTGCGTTAAATTGTCCTCCAGAGATAGAGCCAAAGCCATTAGCAACTGGATGCTAGGAGACCTGTTGCATCTGCTGAATGCCAGCAATCGGGACATATCAGACTCACCTGTAAGTCCCAAGAACCTGGTTGGCCTGCTGAACCTGGTGGAGCAAGGAGTCTTGAGTACCACCCTTGCCAAGCAGGTTCTTGAAGGCATGTTTCATATGGGGAAAACGGCTGCGGAGATCGTTGCCGAACAGGGCTTAAGACAAATTGATGCTGCCTCTGAGCTCGAACCAATAGTGGAAAAGGTACTTCAGGAAAATTCCAAGGCCGTAGCCGACTTCAAGAAGGGGAAGGAACAAGCTCTCAAGTTCCTTATCGGACAGGTGATGCGAGCCACGAAGGGTCGAGCCAAGCCAGAGCTGGTAGCAAATCTGCTCAAGGAGAAGTTGAAATGAAGTTCATGTTCATCGCTGAAATGATCATCGCCATCGCCCTGCTGCTCCTCGTCCTGACACAGTCCCGGGGTGGGGCCGCTGGGGGGATTTTCGGTGGATGGGGCATGCCCACCTATCAGACGAGGAGGGGAATTGAGAGAGTGCTTTTCCGCTCCACCATCGCCCTGGGGATAATCTTTGTCCTCCTGGCAGCGCTCAGCGCCAGACTCGGCACCTGAGCATGGGAAAGTTAATCACCCTGACCACCGACTTCGGAGCTGCTGACCCCTACGTGGGCATCATGAAGGGGGTGATCCTGAGTCTTAACCCCCAGGCCACCATTATAGACCTCTGTCACGACATCGCCCCTCAGAACATTGCTCAAGCTGCCTTCCTGCTTAAAACCTCCTACTTCTACTTTCCCCCCGAGACGATACATGTGGTGATAGTAGACCCCGGGGTAGGGGGCAAACGCCGAGCAGTAATCCTGAAAACGGAAAGAGCTTACTTTGTCGCCCCAGATAATGGGGTGCTGACCGGGATCCTAGAGGAAGCAAAGAGCTTCCAGGCCTTCTCCATCGAGAATCCCCAGTTCTGGCTCCATCCGGTGAGCTCTACCTTTCACGGCCGGGACATTTTCGCCCCGGTGGCTGCTCACCTTTCCCTCGGGGTAGCAGTGGAGGAATTCGGGGAACCAACCTCAGACCTAGTGAGACTCCTCCTGCCCCATCCCGAGGTGAGAGAAGGCCTAATAGTGGGCCAGGTAGTTCACGTTGATCGCTTTGGCAACCTCATTACCAACGTCGGGGGAGAGTTGCTGCAGGGAGAGTTTTCCCTAGAAATTCAAGGGAACTACATCAAAAAGCTGAGCACTTGCTACGAGAATGGGACAGGACTTCTCGCCCTGATCGGCAGCACTGGAAATCTGGAGATCGCCGTCAAAAACGGCAGCGCTGCCAAAAAGCTTAGGGCCGGGATAGGAACGCCAGTAAGGGTAAGGAGATTCCGTGACGGGTAGCCTGGCTTTAGGGCGGCTTAAGATATGGCTGGCTGAGACTCGGCCTCAGTTTCTTCTCCTGACCCCGGTGTGCGTCTTTGCCGGATTGGCAGTTTCCCTCATGGAGGGACACCCCCTTCGGCCGCTTTACTTCGCCCTGGCCTTCATCGGGGCCCTCTGTGCCCACATAGCGGTCAACGTGTTGAATGACTACTTCGACTACCGCCAGGGAATAGACCTGCAAACTCGGCGAACTCCCTTCAGCGGCGGAAGTGGATTGCTTCCTACTGGACAGTTGCCCCCCCGGGGGGTACTCCTCCTAGGGCTGGCCAATCTTGGGGTGGTGATCCTCATTGGCATTTATTTCCTCTTCGTTTACCATTGGGCCCTCCTGCCGATCGGGCTGGCCGGGGTGGTGCTGGTGGCTCTCTACACCCCATACCTTACCAAGTTCCCGGCAGTCAGCGAGGTGGCCGCCGGGGGCTTTGCTCTCATAGTGCTGGGGACATACCTCACCCAATCTGGAACTTACAGCCTGGCAGTAGCCCTGGTAACTGTTTTAGCTGGACTCTTGATAGCCAACCTGCTGCTGCTCAACGAATTCCCCGACATCGAGGCTGACCTCTGCGGCGGACGCCGGCACCTGCCGATCATTCTGGGGAGAAGGAGGGCAGCCTCAGTCTATTGTGCCATAAACGTGTTAGCCTATGGACTGATACTCGGCAGCGTCCTCGCTGGGGCTATACCTTGGCCCGCTCTCCTTGGACTGGCCACTTTGCCCCTGGCGTTCAGAGCTGCTAAAGGAGCTTTGTCTTACCATGACCAACCAGAGCAGCTGATCCCCTCATTAGGGGCTAACGTGATGGTGGTCCTGCTCACGCCCCTTTTGCTCTCCCTCGGCCTGATAGCCTGGGCCTTTGTTTAGAATTAAAGGCCCATTGCCTGGGCCACTACCTCACGATAATATTCTCCCCCACCAAAGCTAAGCTGAGCCGCCTTTAACCTCCGGGTATAGTAATGCAGGTCGTACTCGATGGTCACCCCAATGGCCCCGTGGATCTGGTGGGCCAGACTGATCACTCGCTCACCAGCCTGGGCTGCCCAGGCCTTGGCCACGGCAACCTCCTCTGCGAAGGGAAGTCCCTCGCTCAGCTTCCAGGCAGCCTGATAGGTGGCAAGCCTTAAGCCTTCGACGTCGGTGAACATATCCGCACAGTAGTGCTGAATGATCTGAAAGCTCCCAATGGGTCGGCCGAATTGCTTCCTCTCCTTGGCATATTCCACTGTCATATCAAGAACCTGGCTTAACAGCCCTACCATCTCGCAGCACTTAGCGACAGCAGCCCGATCAATTATCCTCCTCACCTCCACCCAGCCCGAATCGAGCCTCCCCAGGAGGTTCTCCTGAGACACTTCCACCCCCTCAAACTTCACCTCACAGAGCTTGTCCGCCAAGGTCTTTAAAGGCGTGATGCTGACCCTCGGACTTCTGGCCTCCACGAGGAACAGGGACAAACCCTCCTCTGGTGAGCTCCGTTCCTCAGTTCGAGCAACCAAGACAAGCCAATCCGCCACCTGGGCATCGGGAACAAAGAGCTTGGTGCCACTCACAACCCAGCCGCCATCTTTTGGCTGGGCCTTAGTTTCGATAGAGGCAGCGCTGTATCGACCATCAGCCTCGGTCAGGGCTAGGGTAAAGATAGCCTCGCCGCTGGCCAGCTTTGGCAGATGTTTGGCCTTCTGCTCCTCGCTCCCAAGGTCAAGGAGAGGGAATCCCCCAAGAATGACCGTGGAGAAATATGGCCCGGGCATGGCAGCTCGCCCCATCTCCTCCAGCAGCACCGCCAAATCGAGGAAGGTCATCCCCGCCCCGCCATACTTCTCTGGAAAGGGAAGCCCAATCCAGCCAAGCTCGGCCATCTCCCTCCATATCTCCGGTGAGTAACCGAGCTCACTTTCCTCCAGTTCTCCCACCAGCTTCTTGGGAAACTTCTCCGTCAGGAAATCTCGAGCAATTCGACGCAGGATTTGCTGCTCTTCAGTCAAGGATAAATCCATCGACACCTCCTTGTTCACAGCTTTTTATAGTGCATGGAAAAACCTCGGGCTTTGGGCCCCCAACTAGTTTATTGAGCAGGTAGCCCCAGCTTCCGCAGGGCCAGGATATTTTTCAGGATCTCTGAGCTTCCCGCCTGAAGGCTATAACCCTTAGAGGAGAGATAAGAGTGATAAGCCATGCCGTTCAGCTTTACCCACTTAGAGCCGGGCGCCAAATGCCCATAGAGTCCCAGGATCTCCAAGGCGATGCTGGCCAGGCGTTGTTCAAAGGCAGTGGCATAGGCTTTGGACATGGCCGCCTCCCACTCCGGCGAGCGGCCCTCATCCATCACTAGAGCCACCCGGTACATGAAAAGTCGCCCCACCTCAAACTCGATCTTAAGTTGCGCCAACTGATGGCGAACTACCGGATCAGAAGATAGCGGCTTCCCCTCCCGGCTGGTCTCCTTGACGAACTGGATGAGGCCCTCAAATACCGGGTAGTTGGCCATCAGCCTCTCCATGCCACTTCTCTCATAAGCTAGCTGCTCCATTACCTGGCGCCAGCCATTGTTCTCCTGGCCGATGAGACACTCCTTGGGAACGCGCACGTTATCGAAGAAGACCTCATTCCAGGCCTCGTTTCCGGTGATGTCAATTATGGGGCTGGTGGTGACTCCCGGCAGATCCTTGGGGATGATGAACTCACTGATACCGCGATGCTTGGGCACGTTGGGATCCGTGCGCACCAGCAGGTAGAGATAATTCATGTAGTGACCACCGCTAGTCCAGGTCTTCTGTCCGTCGACGAGGTAATAATCATCCTTCTTTATGGCCTTTGTCTTAAGAGAAGCCAAATCACACCCGGCCTCTGGCTCGCTCATGCCCAGTCCGACATACATCTCTCCCTTGACGATCTTGGGCAATAACTCCCGCTTTTGCTCCTCAGTGCCATATTTGAGGATTGACCCTCCGATCTGCCGATCAGCGAACCAATGGCAGGCCGCCGGGGCACCGTAGCGTAGCATCTCCTCAGTGAGGATGAGCCGATCTACGAAGGAACGTCCCCCTCCCCCATACTCCCTTGGCCAGGTGAGTCCGATCCAGCCCCTGGCTGCCACTCGCTTGGTGAACTTCGGGTCATAGGCCATGATCCAGCCATCAATGGTTGGCTCCCAGAGCCCCTGTCTGATCTCCTCTTCAAGGAAATCACGGACCTCCTGACGGAACTTCTCCTGCTCCTCAGTGAGCCGGAAATCCATCTTCACCTCCTGTGAGATTCATGCCTTAGCGAGATTGACCCTCCAGGCCATGAACAGTATACCCTGTCAATTGGAAAGTATCAACAACTCGACGGAGGTCATGTTGTTGTTTATTCCCTACCCATTGGCTAAAATATGGGGTGCTGTGCGAATGGAGGATCGAAGGCAAGACTTTGGGCTGACCGTAGAAGAACGCGTCCGGTATGGTCGCCAGATTCTTTTTCCTCCCCTCGGGGAAGAGGGACAAAGGAAGCTGAAATGTGCTCATGTGGTAGTCGCTGGTTTGGGAGGGCTAGGCTGCCCAGCGGCCATTTACCTCGCCTGCGCTGGCGTGGGACACTTGACCTTAGTGGACACCGATGCGGTTGAACTCTCCAATCTCAACCGACAGATCCTGCACTGGGAGGAGGATATAGGGGAGAAAAAGGTGCTTTCCGCCAGCCAAAAGCTTGAGCGATTGAACTCGAAGGTGAGCCTCACCCCCATCGCCGAGCGCATAACCTCGGAAAACGTGAGACAACTCATCCGAGGAGCAGATTTGGTGATAGATGGCCTGGACAACATGAAAACGAGGTTTATCCTGAACGAGGGATGCTGCCGCGAGGGAATTCCCCTCATTCACGGGGGCATTGACGGTCTGCTGGGAGAAATAACCACCATCATCCCCGGCGAGACCCCTTGCCTGCAATGCCTTTTCCCTCAAGCCCCTGAAGCCAAGCGACCTTTTCCGGTGCTCGGAGCCACCCCAGCTCTTATAGCCTCACTCCAGGTGATGGAAGCCTTAAAGCTCCTCGCTGGCTTTGGAAAGCTCCTCACCGGCAAAATGCTTTACGTAAATGGCGAGACGATGAATTTTCTACTGGTGAAACTACAAAGGAATCCCAAATGCCCAATCTGTGGAGAAAAATGAGCGTTAAGGTTCGAATCCACCCCTTTCTAATTCACTTCACCGGAGGACAGGAGATGGTGGAGGTGAGGGGAAAGACTGTGGGCCAATGCCTTGATTCCCTAGAAGCCCGTTTCCCCGGGCTGAAGTCACAGCTTTTTGATAAA
Organism: uncultured Dehalococcoidia bacterium; assembly: GCA_964645275.1. Lineage (GTDB taxonomy): Bacteria > Chloroflexota > Dehalococcoidia > SZUA-161 > SpSt-899 > CAZYDA01. The sequence goes on from CAZYDA010000004.1 coordinate 6,818, forward strand.
AGGGGGCAGCTTCATGGCTATGTTGAGATCTACGTCAACGAGCAGACTACCTACCCTGAGGAACTAAATTACCCGGTAAACGATGGCGACGAGCTCACCATCTTGTTCATGGCTGCTGGAGGATGAAGTGGAGGGAACAGCTAAGATAAACCTGGTGTGCATAAGAGAGGGAAGAAGGGAACAGGCCAAAGACATGGTCGCCCGGGAACTCCTGCTCACTATCATCTTGAATGACCAGGAGTTGGTCACCCTGCTCTGTTCCCCCACCAAGCTAGATTCCCTAGCGGTGGGTTTTCTCTTTTCCGAAGGTCTGATCAGAGCGAAGGAGGATATCAAGAAGGTTGTACTGGATGAACGCAGGGGAATAGTCCGGGTCAAAATCAAAGAGCCCCTCGATCTAGCTACAGAGACGCTTTTCAAACGCTTTATTACCTCGAGGTGTGGCCGCGGAGCCAGCTTCTATCAGCTAGATGACGTGCAAAGCCTTACCAAGGTAGAATCACCCCTTAAAGTTTCGGCCAACAGAATCCTTGCCCTGGCGAGGGAGTTCCAGCAGCACTCGCAGGTTTATAAAGCTACTGGAGGTGTCCATAGCGCTGCCCTGTGCAGCGCGGAGGGGATTCTGATCTTCCAGGAGGACATCGGAAGGCATAACGCCGTGGACAAGATATTTGGAGAAAGCCTCTTGAAAAATATCTCTACCGAGGATAAAATGTTGTTCACCAGCGGGAGGATTTCTTCCGAGATCCTGCTCAAGGCAACCAAGGGCAGAATCCCCATTCTCGCCTCCATATCGGCTCCCACCGAGCTGGCCATAAGGATGGCAAATGAGTTGAAGGTAACCCTCATCGGATTTGTCAGAGGAAGGAGAATGAACATCTACGCTGGCGAATGGAGGGTGAGTTGAAGTCAACTCAGCTTGTTGAGGAGGTCCTTCGGCTGAAGGAGGCCAGGCGAGCTATCATCCTGGCCCACAACTACCAGCGGCCGGAGATTCAGGACATCGCTGATTTTGTTGGCGATTCCCTAGAGCTGAGCCAGAAGGCGGCCCAAACTAATGCCGAGGTGATAGTCTTCTGTGGAGTTCACTTCATGGCTGAGACGGCCTCCATCCTCTGCCCGGATAAGAAGGTTCTGCTCCCCGATGCCAACGCTGGCTGCCCTATGGCTGATATGATCACCGCGGAGCGCTTGAGAGAGGAAAGGAAGGAGCACCCAGGGGCCCAAGTAGTTTGCTACGTCAACTCCAGCGCTGAGGTCAAGGCCGAATCGGATATCTGCTGCACCTCCGCCAACGCTATCAGGATCATCGCAAAGCTCCCCGCTAAGGATGGCATCCTGTTTGTGCCAGACCAGTACCTGGGACGCTTTGTCTCCGTCCGAACCGGGAAGGAGTTAATCCTCTGGCCTGGCTTTTGCCCCACCCATGTTCGAATACGGCCGGAAGACATCCTAAGACTTAAGAAGCAACATCCGCGAGCCAAGATAGTGGTCCACCCGGAGTGCCGACCTGAGGTGATCCAACTGGCCAATGAGGTTCTGAGCACTGGGGGGATGTGCCGCTTTGCCCGAGAAAGCGAAGCGCAGGAGATAATCGTCGGCACGGAGGTGGGGATAATACACCGACTGAAGAAGGAAAATCCCAGTAAGAGCTTTTTCCCCGCCTCAGAACGTGCCATCTGCCCCAATATGAAACTCATCAATCTGGAAAAGGTCCTTTGGGCACTGAAGGAGATGTCCCCTGAGGTAAAGATCCCCGAGGCAATACGCCTTCGCGCCAAGGAAGCTGTAGACCGAATGCTTCAGGCCTCCTAGGGTTGAAGTCCCCAGGTTTGAGGAAGAGGATAACGTAGGATATTACAAAGCTTGTGGGTCATATCCCGTTGGCAAGGCTAAATCGCCTAGCCAGTAGTCCAAAGATTGGCCGCGGATTTACCGGCCAGAGTCATTGGAAACTGCCCCTTCAAAGCCTCTTCGTGGGAAGTACGGAAGAAAAAGAAGCAGGAGGCAGCGCTGATTTACCATTATATTTAGTTTGAACGGGGACACCCTCTTGTTCTAGCATATAATAGCTAGACAGGCGAGGCAGCCCAAAGAGGAAAGGACGGTTTTCAAACCATGAAGCGGATATATTTGGATTATGCTGCTACCACCCCTACCCATCCGGAGGTGGTGGAGGCCATGCTGCCTTATTTCGCCGAGGACTTTGGCAACCCCTCGAGCGCTCACCTCCTGGGACAGAAGGCTAGACAGGCCGTCGAGGAGGCACGCGAGAAGCTCGCTCAACTCCTCAGAGCCGACACCGAGGAGATCCTCTTCACCAGCGGAGGGACAGAAGCCAACAGCCTCGCCATAAAGGGCATTGCCTTGGCCAACCAGAATCGGGGCAATCATATCATCACCACTCCTATAGAACACCACTCAGTCCTAGAGACCTGCAAGTTCCTGGCAGAGAGGGGATTTGAGATAACCTACCTGCCGGTTGATAGACACGGCTTGGTTGATCCCCAGGAGGTGAGAAAAGCCCTTACTGCTAAAACCATTCTCATCTCCGTAATGCTGGCTAATAACGAGGTGGGCACCATCGAACCAATTGCGGAGATCGGAAGAATCGCTCGATAAGCTGGAGCCTACCTGCACACAGATGCCGTGCAGGCCGTAGGACATATCCCCGTAGATGTTAAGGAGCTATCCGCGGATCTCCTATCTGTCTCAGCCCACAAGCTGTATGGACCTAAAGGGGTAGGAGCCTTATACATTCGAAAGGGCATTAAGCTACTTCCCCTGGCGCATGGGGGCGAACAGGAAAGGGGATACCGAGCTGGGACGGAGAACGTGCCGGGGATTGCGGGCTTCGGGAAGGCTGCAGAGCTAGTCGCAAGGGAAGTGGAGGAAGAAGCCAAACGCCTCACCTCCCTCCGGGATCGATTGATCAAGGGCCTACTGAACTCCGTTGAGTGGACCCAGCTAAATGGTCACCCCACCCAGAGACTTCCCAACAATGTCAACACCAGCTTTGAGTTCGTTGAGGGCGAATCGCTGATGCTCGCCTTGGATCTGGAGAACATCTGCGTCTCCACTGGCTCAGCTTGCAGCACCACCAGACGAGCCCCCTCTCACGTACTGCTGGCCTTGGGATTACCTCCAGGGAAGGCCTTGAGCTCCCTGAGGATGACCTTGGGCAGGTGGACCACTGAGGAGGAGATGAGCGTGTCTTGGAGGTCCTGCCCCGGGCAGTTGCTCGGTTATGAGCTATGTCACCCTTCCTCAGATAGAAGAGCCTGCCAATGGAAAAGCCCGGAGACTCATGGGAACGGAAAGCATCGTCCCCTCCATTACCGGAATGACCTGTGCCTCTTGCGTGGTGAACATCGAGAAGGCGCTCGAGGAAATCCCAGGCATGATATCGGCCAGCGTCAGCTGGATCCCGAGAACCCTCAGCCACTCGTTTCTCCTGGGCTCGCCGGTGAGAGCTTACTTGCGGAGAAAAGAGTTGGAGACGAGGCCGTTGGAGCCACCATAAATCGAACTGGGGCCTTCAAGTTCAGAGCTACTCGGGTAGGGTGGGACGCCACCTTGACCCCTTCCATGGCCCGAAATTCGCTCAATTGGGTTCTACGGGATAAAATAAGAACTGGGGATAAAGTGCCCCGGGGAGGTGATAGTCGTAACAAAAGATCCAGCTTGTAGCATGGAGGTGGATTAAAGGACAGCGCTAGCCAGGCTGGAGTACCAGGGGGCCGAAAGGCCTTCGAGGAGGACCCAGGAAATGCTTAAAGAAGTTAGAGCAGTAAAACCGGGGAGAGAGGATGAACCTTGAACAATCCCCAAGCATAAAGGTTAAATACTTAGGGAAGGTTTACGAATTCAGGGGCCAGCTGCGAGTCGAGAAACTTCTCAAGCTGCTGAGCCTTAACCCAGAGGAGGTTCTCCTCATCCAGGGAAATAGACTCATTCCTCCAGACGAGGTGCTGGAGGGTGAGGTCGAAATAAGGCCGGTCATCTCTGGAGGATAGATGAAGTGTCGGATGTGCGGTGGGAAGGCAGTTATAAAGCTTCCCGCCCATAATATTGGCCTTTGCTCAGAGTGCCTCATTCTCTTTCTCCGGAGAAGGGTGGAGAGAACCATCAAGAGACTGCGCCTTCTCTCACCTGGGGAGAAAATTCTGGTGGCCATTTCGGGGGGAAAGGACAGCCTCAGCCTGTGGGATCTACTTCTCGAGCTAGGTTATGAGGCTGAGGGCCTTTATATAGATCTGGGCATAGGGGACTACTCTCAGAAGTCGGAAGAGAAGGCAGTGGGCTTCGCCCAGAAAAGGGGGGTCGGACTCCAGATTGTGCGGGTAAAGGAGCATTTCCGGGGGCTGGGCATCCCTGAAATAGCCCGTCGAGCTGGAAGAGCCCCCTGCTCTGTCTGTGGCCTCGTAAAGCGTTATCTGATGAACCAGGCGGGGAAGAAAGGCGGGTTTGATGTCATCGCCACTGGGCACAACCTCGATGACGAAGTTTCCTTCCTCCTGAGCAACTTGCTAAGCTGGCAAAGGGAGTCCCTGGCTCGTCAGGCCCCCTCCCTGCCAGATAGGCAAAGTCTCCTCCGCAAGGTAAAACCGTTGGTGCTCTGCTCAGAGCGTGAGATGGCCGCCTATGCCTTCGTGCGGGGGATAGACTACATTCTCGATGAGTGTCCCTACTCACAGGGCTCCACCTCACTGCGCTACAAAAGCGTGCTCAACAAGCTTGAAGAGCACTCTCCGGGCACCAAGCTCCATTTCTACCAGGGCTTCCTTAAGAACCGAAGCCTCCTTAAGATGACGGGGGAAGAGCCTGAACTCCACCCCTGTGAGGGCTGCGGGTATCTCACGCCTGCCCAGATCTGCAGCTTCTGCCGACTCAGGGAGAGGGTTCTACAGAAGGTTTGAGCCAGCCAGGATGAGGATGGAGGAGAAGCTAGAGAGGCTGAGGAATCTCCTTGGAGACCTGGGGAGCGTACTCCTCGCCTACTCTGGCGGCGTGGATAGCACCTTCCTCCTGAAGGCAGCCCAGGAGGTGCTGGGAAGGCGAGTTTTGGCTGTGACGGCCTGTTCTCCCACCTACCCACAGCGGGAACTCCGGGCAGCGGAGGAGATGGCTCGGAGTCTGGGAGTGAGATTCCTATTCCTTAGCACTGGGGAGTTATCCTACCCGGAATTCTCCTCTAATCCCCCAGACCGTTGCTATTGGTGCAAGAAGGAGCTTTTCGCCCGGCTCTGGGAAATAGCTCAAGAACAGGGCATACACTTCATTCTCGATGGCACGAACTTCGATGACCGGGATGACCTCCGTCCTGGGAGAAGAGCCGCCCGGGAGGCAGGCGTAAGGAGTCCCCTCCTCGAGGTCGGGCTTTCCAAGGAAGAAATAAGAGCGCTCTCTAGGAAGCTCGGGCTTTCCACCTGGGACAAGCCCTCACTTGCCTGTCTGGCCTCACGGATTCCCTACGGCATCCCAATAACTCCCGAAGTGCTGGCTAGAATAAACGAGGCTGAGGAATTCCTCCTCTCCCTGGGCCTGCATCAGGTAAGAGTAAGGCATCACCAGGAGATCGCCCGAATCGAGGTTGAGTCTCAAGACGAGTCTCGGGTAATCCAGCACCGGGAGGAGATTGTGGCCAAGCTGCGTGCCCTGGGGTACACCTATATCACCCTGGATCTCGAGGGCTATCAACCAGGAAGCTTAAATCGGGCCTTGCAGAGATGAGGGACAGGCTAATCGTCGCTTGCCTGAGCCAGAAGGAGGAGGCGCGAAAGGAGCCAAGGGCTTCCTGGAGTCTCGAAGGAGAACTTTGGCCTATTGGGGATGCCACCTGCTAGTCCTGACATATCCTGTCAAGTGAGCTCCTCTCCACGGACAGCCTCGGGAAAATGTGCGACCTGTGCCTTCATGTCAGCCTAGGTGATTTTGCTGAGAATTTGAGTAAAGGGCTCTGGCTCTCTTATCCTCCCCTGGGAGACAAAGCCCTGAATTGGACGGTGGACAGTCTTAGAGGTCACGCAAATGGGAGTGCTCGCCAGGCAATTTCGAGAGGACAAGCAAAGGCGGGGGATCCGGTCGAGGTAACTGAATGAACTGCTCCTTAGCCCTGGGGCTGCTCTAGCGTCTCACCTCACGGACTATCTTCTCGATCACCGGAGTGATGTCCCGGGAGGTGTCCACAGCGAAGTGACGCCTTCGGATCCGCTGAACCCTTCGTCTCATTCGCTGATAAACCGAGAAGTCGGCCTCAGAGCTATCCTCGCGCTGGGGAATGGCCATCCTGGTTTGTAATCTTTCCCTTACCACCTCTGGCGGGGCTTCAACTCGCACCAGAACCAATTTAGCCCCTATCTTCTCGGCTATGTGGTAAAGTTGTTCTCGATGACGCTCAATCAGGTTGGTGGCGTCCAACAGAACCGGAATGTTCTTCTGCAGCAGTTCCTCAGTCAGCCGATGCAAGGCAGAGAAGAGGCGCTGACTTTCATCCATCGTGTAGGTTGGTCGGGGAAAGAGGAGCTTGCGCAGCTCATCGCTCTCTAGCCTGGCACAGGGAAGCCTCTCGCTTAGCCTCCGACTGAAGTAGGACTTTCCCGTCCCGGGGAGCCCGCTCATCACGATGAGGAAAGGCTTAACAATGGGTTCCGGGAGCTCACCCAGGCTCTGCTTCAGCTTCAGCATATCCTCCTGAAGCTGCTCCATCGCTGAAAATCCCCGCCTTAGAATTTAACACAAACCAAGCTTCAGAAATAGAGCAGTACGAAACCAGGGAACTGCTCCCGCCTCACAAACATGCCAAACTTCTATACGATGAGTGAGTTATACGATTACTCTGGAAAGCTCTCATGGACAGCGCTGACGATTACGATAGCACAGCTCACTGAGTGTAGGGGTTGCTCTCCAAAGTCCTGAGTATTAGTATTAAAGGATGGCATCGGGAAGGACGAGCAAAGGAGGTCCTCTTTTCCGTCATAATCACCGCCTTTCAGCAAAGCTCTGCCAGGTCACCAAGGATTCGAAGAGGAGCTTGCCATCGATGCCACCGAGAATCTCCTCGCAACAACGCTCGGGATGAGGCATGAGCCCCAGGACGTTCCCCTCCTCATTGATTACCCCAGCGATGTTTTCCAGCGAGCCATTAGGATTGGCCTCCTCGGTTACCTCTCCTGAAGAGGTGCAGTAGCGAAGAACGATCTGTCCTCGGGAATTGAGCTTGGCCAAGGTTTCCTGATCAGCGTAATAGACACCCTCATAATGGGAGATGGGCATGTGCAGAACTTGTCCTTTCTGACATCTGCAGGTGAAGGGGGAAGAGACATTCTCCACCCTCAGGTGAACCCACTGACAGCGATACTGCAGGTGACTGTTCCTCAAGAGGGCTCCAGGCAGGAGTCCGGCCTCACATAGGATTTGAAATCCGTTGCAACTGCCGAGCACCAGTCCTCCCCTGGCAACAAATTCGGTCAGAGCATTCATCACTGGAGAAAACCGAGCAATGGCGCCTGGACGAAGGTAATCGCCGTAGGAGAAGCCTCCGGGAAGAATCACACAGTCAAATTGAGAGAGGTCGGCCTCTCGGTGCCAGATGTACTTTACCTCCTGCTTGAGCACCTCACTAACAACCCAATAAAAATCCCGGTCGCTCCACGTGCCGGGAAAAACGAGGATGCCAAACCTCATCAGCTTGTCAGATTAGAGCTTTCCAATCACCAGAGTTAGGGATAAAGCAGCTCAAAGTGGGGATCAATCTCCCGCTAGGAGCTCATCTACCACTTCGCTAACCACTCGTCCCTCAGCCTTGCCACGCAGCTGAGGCATGAGCTTGCCCATCACTCGGCCTTTATCACGAAGATCCCGAGCCCCCACCTCTTGGATGACCTGGCGAGCAGCGGCCACGATTTCCTCTCGCGATAGCTGTTGAGGCAGGTATTCTAGAAGTATGGAAAGCTCAGCTTTCTCCTTGGAAAGCAGATCCTCGCGGCCTGCTTTCTCAAACTCAACTATGCTTTCCCGACGCTGTTTAGCCTCTCGGGAAAGGACCTCAAGCACCTCAGCCTCTTCCAGGGAACGACCCTTGGCGATCTCGGCGTTGTGGATGGCAGCCTTTGCCAGCCGGATCACTGAAGAGCGTAACTTATCACCGTGTCTGAGCGATTCCTTCAGGTCAGCGGTCAACTTTTCTAGTAGGGTCATCGGTGATGTCCAGAATTCTTCAAGCTCTTGCGAAGCTTGGTAGCCTTCTTCCGTTTGCGCTTTACCGATGGCTTTTCATAATATTCGCGACGGCGATACTCACTGAGAATGCCGTCCTGCTGAAGTTTGCGATTAAAGCGCCGCAGCGCGCTTTCCAGCGACTCATTTTCATGCAGGATTACCTCACTCAATTCACTCAGCCTCCTTTCCGGTCGAGCCTGGAGAATTATAGCCGTTAGAAGCCGCGGGTGTCAAGAAACTCCCTTACCCTTCGCCAGATGGTCTGCCGGACTAATCTTGGGGGAAGCGAAGCATCAATGACTTGCCATCGGTCATCCCCCGAGCCTGCCAGCTCGAGATAACCCCGGCGGACCCTCTCGTGGAAGAAGAGCGACTCCCTCTCAAATCGGTCGCGGCCCCTTTTGCGCTTAAGTCCCCGGCCGACCTCCAAGTCCAGCAGAATGATGAGATCTGGCTTTAGCCCCCCGGTGGCCAAGTCGTTTAGCCTGCTCACCAGGTTCAAATCCAGCCCTCGCCCATACCCCTGATAGGCCAGGGTTGATTCCGCAAACCGGTCGCACAGGACGATCATCCCTTGGTCAAGGGCAGGGCGAATGACTTCCTGAACCAATTCGGCCCGGGCAGCAGCAAAGAGGAGGACCTCCGTCAGGGCATTGATGCTCAGCCTGTCTCTCTTCAAAAGTTTCCTAACCGCTCTACCCAGGGGAGTACCGCCGGGCTCCTTGGTCAGAAGGACGGGCAATCCCCTCCGGCGGAGCCGCCGATAGAGCGCCCTTGCTTGGGTGCTCTTCCCACACCCTTCCCCACCCTCAAAGCTAATAAATAGACCCATCCCCCGATAGCTTAGCGAACCAGTTAATCCAGGTCAAGCCGTACCCGAATAACTGGACAAATCAGTGGCTCTTGAGGTAAGATTTAATCTGAGGAGGAAATTGTCTTGGCTCACACTAAATCGGCCAAGAAGAGGATAAAGAGTTCCAGGAAGAAACAAGCTTACAATAAGCCGATTCGGAGCCGGGTTAAAACCTATTTGGCCAAGGCTGAAGAGATCCTCAAATCTGGAGATGTAAAGGCTGCCCTAGAGGTAATCCGACAAACCACCAGTACACTGGACAAGGCTGTCAGGCAAGGCGTCATTCACCGCAACAAAGCAGCCAGGCATAAGTCACGGCTGGTAAAGAAACTAAACGCCCTACGAAGTACATCACATACCTAAGAAGGCTTGTAAGTTCGGTAGGCCTGGCACAGCAATACGATAGGATGTATCGATTTCACACCAGTACCAGCCTCTAGCTGTAATTTGCAGCCACCGCACTCCGTTATTATATTATCAATCTTATTTTCCCGGCGAAGCGATTTTATATCTTCCCATGATGGCTTGGCGATCTCGACCGAACGCTTATAGTTGGCCATCTTCATCCCATATGAGCCGCCCATGCCACAGCAACGAGTATTGATCTTGCTTATCTCCACTCCAGGTATCAACTTGAGCAAAGTCAGTGGCTCCCGGGTTATATCCTGTACTTTTAGATGACAAGGGCTATGGTAGAAAACTTTGAGCGGAATCCTGCCCAAGTTAGTATTCAGTCTTCCCCCTTGATGTAGCTTGAACAAAAATTCGCCCGCATCGTAGATATTCTCCGAAACAAACCTAGCTTCATCGCTATCAAAGAAGGTGAGACATTCCTTCCTCAGCATTAGGTTACCGCTAGGGCAGGTGGTAATGATTTTATACCCCGGCGATGCGGCCTTGCTAAGGGATTCGAGGTTAAACTTGACATTCTTAGCCGCTCCTTTAAGGTTCCCATTGGCGAGCATCGGCATACCACAACATACCCAATCGGGGACGATAACCTCTATCCCGTTTATCCTCATAACCTCGATCAGGGCTTTACCGATCTCCGGGTCGTAATAGTTGGCAAAGCAGCCAGGATAATAAACTACCCTTTCAACCACGGCCGCTCTCCTTAATCCACTCCTTCAAAGTTTGCCGATGGAAGGTCGGCAATCTAGCGCGACGATGAATCCCAGGCACTGCTTCCATGACCAGCCTAAAAATGCGATTATCTTTGACCCAGTTGGACAACGGTGCAGCCCACGAGCCTACCTTGGCTAGCAATTCAGGGTTGTCAAGCAGCCTCTTCCTCCAACTTCGACCTCGTTGAGCATAGTGTTCAAATTGAGACCTCCACATTAAGCTTGGGATATCGATTTCAAGCGGGCATTCCTCCTTGCAGCGAGTGCAGTGAAGGCAGGCCTCGGTCGAGGGAATCCAGCCTTGCAGGAACCCGAAGAGATAATTCTTGGGACTCCAGACCCAGCCCTGATGACCCACATGCAGGCCAATAGGGCACTGACGAGCACAGGCGCGGCAGTCAAGACACAGGAGAAGCTCCCGGTATCCATCTGCCAGAAGGGTACTCCGGCCGTTGTCCAAGATGAGGACGTGAAGTTCACGATCCCCTGGTACAACGGGGAGGGCCTCAAAGTCATACTGTCCTATCTCCTTGGGCCCCAGATCGAGAAGGATGCTCTCCAGGCCAAAGATGCCCATGCATCTGGTTTGGAAGAGGGCCGCCTGCCTATCCGCCACCACCTTCTCCGGAGTGATCACCAACACCACCTTCCTGGCTTGCCGCAGGTCTTTGGAGATATTGGAAAGATGCTGGAGGAAGAAGATGGAGCCATCCTCAGCCGAGATGGCATTGACTCCCAGTATAGCCAGATAATCCCGGGTCTCCGCCGACCCCGCCAGGCTCAGCTTTTGGGAAACCCCGAAGGTTTCCACCAGACCCTTCTGATGCAGATCAGGGAGGTCCCAATAATCCTGCACCTTCTTATCAAAATCCTTGAACTCCGTGAAATAGCGAACATATACTTGAAAACCAGAAGCTTGAAGTTCCGGCCGTAGCTCGTTTATCACCACGCTTGACTTGTTCACCGAGACCAGCTCCATTCCGTCAGCGATCTGCTTGATGTAGGCCACGGCCTGCTTAACATCCGGAAAGCTCACCAGCTTCAACCTTGGGTGATGCTTGAGGCTCTCATTGAGCTGCTCTAGAAGGGGAGCTTGGTGATCGCGAGAGTATTGGCGGATTTCCTTGAGGTGTGCTTTGAGGGATTCTAAATCGGGCCGCGATTCCTTCCTGATCAGCGTTCCGGCAGCCCGACGTTGACTCTCCTCGGCTGTCGGTTCGAGCACAAATATCGTGGGAATCTCCATCACTCTATCGCCAAACCTTAAAGCCTCCGTCCCGGTCAGGATCTGCCCTCCGGCCTTATCAGGATCTCGTCAATAAGACCATACTCCTTCGCCTGCTCCGGATTGATGTAGAAGTCTCGGTCAGTATCTCGAGCCACCTTTTCATAGGGTTGGCCGGTGTGTTTGGAGATGATGGTGCGAATGATGTCCTGGAGGC
>CAZYDA010000005.1:0-17019 GCA_964645275.1 uncultured Dehalococcoidia bacterium
CTAAGAGAGCCAATCCAGGAATGGGTGGAGAAATTCTTCCTCAAGGAAACTTACGCTCATCGCTGCAAGCTAGAGAAATTCTCCGCCGAGATGGGCACCGTACTTAACCTGGAAGAGCTCGCTAACTACTTCCTCGCCCTGGTTACCAATGCCCTGCAGCTCGAGAAGGCTGAGCTCTTTCTTCGGGATAAGACTGGCGATTTCATTCCTGTAAAGGGACCCTCGTCAGCGCCTCGATCGAGATTGCGAAGGGACAGCCCTCTCCTTTCCTGGCTGCGGAAGAATAATCAGCCGCTTTATCTGGAACAAATAGACATTTTGCCTCAGATGAAAGCTCTCTGGGAGAGCGAGCGAGAGCACCTCAGGGAGCTGGGTTACAAAGTTTATTTTCCTCTGAAAGCCCATGAAAGGCTAGTTGGGCTTCTTGCCTTAGGAAGGAAGAGAAAAGGCAACTACACGGCTGAGGATGTCCAGCTGGTAGAGAAGGCCGCTAACGAGGCAAGCTTGTTGATCGAGAACGCTTTGCTTTATGAAGAGACCCAGCGCAGAGCACGGCAGGCCAGCTTGCTGGTCGAGCTGGGCAAGATCATTACTTCCAATCTGAACATAAAGGTGGTGTATCAAGCATTTGCCAACAAGCTTCGGGAGGGCTTGCAAGTGGATTGGGTTTGTGTCACCACAATCGAAGGGCAGGATAAGGTAAAGCTCCTAACGCTTTTTTCGGAGAGCGAGTCAGGCTGGCAGGAAGGCGAGGACCTTCCCATTGCTGGGACAGCCACTCAATGGGTGGCAGCACATAGGAAAACACACTATGAGCCTGATCTGGCCCAGGAGAGAGAATTCTGGACGGACGAGGTCTTTTTTAAGAAGGGATTCAGAAGCCTCGTTCGGTCGCCTCTATTCTCCAAGGGCCGGGTTATCGGGAGCTTTGTTATAGCCTCTCGGAAAGTCCACGCCTTCGGACCAGAGGATCTGGATTTTATCGAGCAGGTTTGTAACCAGCTCTCACTTGCTCTAGAGAATTCGCAGCTTTATGCGCAGACGCAGGAAAAGGTCATCACTGATGCCCTTACAGGGCTATATAATCATCGCCACTTTCATGAGCGTCTGGAGGAGGAAATTGCTCGAAGCAGCCGGCATGATAGTCCCTTCAGCCTAGCCATCCTAGATCTGGATTTCTTCAAGTTCTACAATGACGCCTGTGGGCATCTGGCTGGCGACGAGGTTCTCAGGCAGGTGGCCCAGGCCATTAAGGGTGCGATACGGAGGTCGGATATAGCCTTCCGCTATGGCGGTGAGGAATTTGCCCTTATACTGCCGAAGACGGATATTCACCAGTCTTATGAGGTAACAGAGCGCATCCGCAAAGTAGTAGAGAGCCAGATGAGAGCCAAGGGCTGGCACCTCACCCTGAGCGCCGGGGTGGCCACATGGCCAGATGGCGTCACGACCAAGGAGGATCTGATACAGGCAGCCGATGCCGCACTCTACAATGCCAAGAGGGCCGGCAGAAACCGCGTCTGTCTCTCCGCGAGCGGGGCTATCCGCCAAGGCTCTCAAGTCGGCAGGCAACAGAGAGCACCTCAACGCTGGCCGGGGATGGAGATAATGTATACCCTGGCAGCCATTATTGAGGCCAGAGACCCTAACACCGCCGGGCACTCTCAAAAGGTGGCTGAATATGCCGTGGCTCTGGCCAAGGAGCTGGGCTTGCGAAAGGAGAAGGTGGAAAACATTCGGATTGCTGCCCTATTACATGATATAGGTAAGCTTGGCATTCCTGATCGCATATTGAAGAAGGCAGATGGGCTTGATGAAAGGGAATGGGAGGCAATCAAGGATCACCCAGTTATCGGGGTTGACATCTTGAGACATTCACAGCACTTCGGCCCAATTCTCCCCATCATCCTGCATCATCACGAGCGCTACGATGGAGGAGGATATCCCTCCGGCCTAAAAGGTGATCAAATTCCGCTTGAAGCCAGGATACTGGCAGTAGCCGATGCCTACGATGCGATGACCTCTCCCCGCCCCTACCGCAAGGCCTTTTCCCGCCAAGCTGCCCTGCGTGAACTGCAGGCCCAGGCTGGCAGGCAGTTCGATCCCGCACTGGTCAGAGCATTCACCGCCGTCGTGCAGCGTGAACTTGTAGCAAGCGTTTAGCACGGAGGAGGAGCATTTCAGTTAGCTACTCAAGGTCCAGGCGGAGCTAAGCTGACAGGTGGAGTTGGAATTGCCTCAAAAGCTTACGTCATAATTGCTCCGCTAGGAAACCCGCACTAAAATCTAGACAAAAGGCAACCCCTTGGCGGCAGCCAGATGAGAAAGGGTAGCCAGGAACAGAAAGTCAATGCAAGCCAGGAAGCTCTGCACTCAGAGCTCATCGCACTTCGGGAGGAAAATGCCCGGCTGCAAGCCCTGCAGCGGGTCATCACTGCCGTCCTCAGCTCTCTGGATTTGCCTCAAATATTCTCCCAAATAGCAGAGGAACTCGTTCAATCCCTGGGATACAACACTGCCCTGGTCGTGGCACTGGATGAGGAGAGAAAGCGGTTTGAGGTGAAGTCGGCCAGGGTCAAAGTTCGCTTGCTCTCTCGGGTAGAAAAGGCACTTGGCTTCCCCCTGGAGAAGCTTTCCTTCTCGTTAGAACAAGCCCGCCAGAATACGGCCTTAAGGGGCGTTCTTGATGGCCAGGTAGTGGTAGTCAAAACCCTGACTGAAGTGGCTCACCCCATAATTCATGAAGGCGTTTGCTCCCTCCTCCAAAAGGTAGCTGGGACCAAAAACTACCTGGTACTCCCCTTAAAAGTGGGGGAAAAGGTGATTGGGGGGATATTGGCAACAACTTCCCGGGAGGAGATCCCTGAAAAAGAACTCCACTTTGTTGAAAGCTTCGCTAATGCAGCCGCCCGCGCCATTGAGAATGCCGACCTACTCTGGCAAGCTAAGCAAACTGAGCAAGCGCTGCGCGAGAACGAAGCCCGCTATCGAACAATCGTGGAAACTGCCCTTGAGGGAATCTGTATCGCTGACCCCGAGGAGAAGATCGCCTTCGTAAATAAGGGCTTTGCCCAGATGCTGGGCTTCAGCCCTGAGGAGCTCATCGGCCAAAACGTCCGGATGCTGGTCTCTGAGGAGGGTTGGAAGAGGGTCCGCCAGGAAACCAGGAAACGACGCCGCGGCAAAGCCTCCCGCTATGAGCTGACCCTGCTGGGCAAGGGCAGCAGAGCTAGGCAGGTGATCGTCTCCGCTGCTCCCCTCTTTGGAGCGGGCGGTGAATATCTCGGCTCCATCGGCATCTTCACTGACATCACCGAGCTCAGGCAGGCGGAGGAAGCACTTAAGGAGAGCGAGCAGAAGTTCCGCACCTTCACCGAATCAGCGCCGGTAGCGATCATGATATATCAGAACTATCGGTGTGTTTATGCCAACCCTGAGGCACAGCAGATAACAGGATACACCGCTGCAGAACTTGCCTCAATGAAGTTCTGGGATTTCCTTCATCCGGATTTCAAACACATAGCCGTTGAAGGCGGAAAGGCTATAGAAAGAGGTGAACCTCCCCCATACAGGGCAGAGCTGAAGATCATCGCCAGGAGCGGTCAGGAGAAGTGGCTGGAGGGCAGGCTAGGGATCATTAGCTACCGGGGGAGGCGAGCAGCCCTAATCTCCCTCATGGACATCACCGAGCACAAGCAGGCCGAAGAGAAGATCAAGCTTCAGCAGGCCTATTTCCAGCAGCTCTTCGAGGGCTCACCCGATGCCATTGCCCTGCTGGACGAAGCTGACCGGGTGGTTAACATCAATCTTGCATTTGAGAAGCTCTTTGGCTACCGGCTGGAGGAAATCCAGGGTCGGCCCATCAATGAGCTGGTCGTCCCCGAGGATTACCTTGAGGAGGCTTCCAACTTATCTGAAGCCAGCCTGCAGGGAGCAGTGTGCCGGAGGGAGACGGTAAGAAAGCGCAAGGACGGCAGCCAGGTATATGTCTCCGTTGTCGGTTATCCAGTTCAGTTGGGTGATAAAATAGTCGGCGTATACGCCATCTACCGGGACATCACCGAGCAGAAGCAGGCAGAAGAAGCTCTGCGAAAGAGCGAGGAGAAGTACCGCAGCCTGGTGGAGAACGTTGACGTCGGCATCTGTCGGGTGACTCCCGGCGCAGAGGGGAAACACCTCGAGGTAAATCCGGCGATGTCAAGGATGCTGGGATACTCCCGGGAGGAGTTACTGGAGAAGAGCATTGCCCAGATGTATCTCAACCCGGCAGACAGGAAGAGGGTCAGCGATGAGGTCTATGCCCAGGGCTTCTTCCGGGGGGAGATAACCTTGCGCCGCAAGGATGGGATCCCCATCGTGGCCTACCTCACCGCCAGAGCGGTGCGCGATGAGAAAGGAGAGGTCAAATACATCGACACGATCCTGGAGGACATCACCGAGCGAAAGAAAGCCCAGGAAGAACTCCAGCGACGTCAGGAGCAACTCCAGAGAATCTTCGACTCCAGTGGTGAGTCCATACTCTTCGTCAACCTGAGGGGCATCATCATCGAGACAAATCAAAGAACAGCCGAGATGTTCGGATATGCCGCCACAGAGGAGCTCAAAGGCAAAAGCGCCCTGGAGCTCATCGCCCCCAGCGACCACGAGAGAATAAGGGCCAACATGGCTAGGGTGGTCAAGGAGGGGATAACCTTAAGGAATATAGAGTATGCCGGCCGCCGTGCTGACAGCTCCGAGTTCCCCCTCGAGCTGAGCACCAGTGTGCTCAGAGACCTCTCCGGAAAGCCCATTGGCCATGTCTCCATTGGCCGGGATATTACCGAGCGTAAGCAGGCTGAACAAACACTCCGGGAATCCGAGGAAAGGTACCGCGTAACCTTTGAATCAACGGGAACAGCCCTAATGATAGTTGAAGAAGATACAACCCTGTCCTTGGTTAACTCAAGATTTGAGGAGCTCTCCGGGTACTCAAAGGAAGAGATAGAGGGCAAAAAGAGCTGGACTGAGTTTGTCCATAAGGACGATTTGGAAAGAATGAAGGAGTATCACCGCCTCCGAAGAATAAGGGCAGATCTTGCCCCCGGCAACTATGAGTTCCGCTTTGTCGACCGTTATGGCCGGGTAAAAGATGTACTTGTAACCATTGCTATAATTCCCGGAACGAAGAAAAGCATAGCCTCCCTACTGGACATCAGTGAACGTAAGCGGGCGGAGAGGAGGGAAAGGCAACTCCAAAAGGAGCTGAGCCAGGCCAGCCGATTGGCCGCCGTCGGTGAGCTGGCCTCTGGGGTAGCCCACGAAATAAATAACCCGCTCACTGCCGTTATCGGTTTCTCCGAGCTGCTGATGAGCCGAGAAGTCCCCGAGGATATCAAACAAGACTTAAAGATAATTAACGAGAACGCTCAGCGAGTGGCCCGAATTGTGAAGGACTTGTTAACCTTTGCTCGGTCCAGTCCGGGGCTTGAGCATGTAGATATAAACTCCGTTGTCTCCACTGCTCTCAACCTGCATGCCTATCAGATGAGGGTCCACAACATTGAGGTCGTTACCCAGTTGGCCCCTGATCTTCCGGCAATTACAGCCAATCGCGGCCAACTGGAGCAAGTCTTTGTCAACATCATCCTCAACGCCCTAGACGCCATGAAGAAGGTCCAGACAGAACGGAAGCTCCTGATCAAAACGAAGCGAATTGGCAGCTTCATCAGGGTAACCTTCAAGGATACCGGACCAGGAATACCTCTGGAGAATCTGGACAAGATCTTCGACCCCTTCTTCACCACTAAGAGAGCCGGGGAGGGAACCGGACTGGGGCTCAGCATCTCCTATGGCATCATCAAAGGATACAGAGGAAAAATTTACGCCCGGAGCAAGCCTGATCGGGGAGCTACGCTGGTTGTAGAACTACCTGTAGGAATCACTGCGGAGGGGCAGCCTGTTCCGCCCACCAATGAGGAGGCAAGGACTACTGGAGCCAGGGTAATGGTGGTGGATGATGAGCCGGGCGTTCGCGACTTCCTGGCCTCAGCGCTGGCTCAGGAAGGGCACCAGGTGGACACCGTGGCACAGACGGAACTAGCCCTGCAGAAACTAAAGAAAGCTGAATATGATGTCATACTGGTGGATCTTAAAATGCCGGGAATGAGCGGCGCGGATTTTTATGACGAGGTTGTCAGGCGCTACCCCTCCCTCCGAAGGAAAATGATCATCATCACCGGAGACAGCCTCTCGCCAGATACCCGTAACTTTCTAGATCGCACCCAAGCTCCCTGCTTGCAAAAACCCTTCAGGCTGGCCGAATTGAGGAACACCCTGCAAAAGGTAATTGGTGGGGGAAGCTCATCAGCTTCCTAGCAGCCTGTCAGGTGACGACTTCCGAGGGATGGGTCGGGAACGGGCAAAGTCAAGCAGATTACTCATCTCTCTGGCTAGCCCCTCCAGACGTTCAACGAGCTCTTCGTAAGCCTCAATGGTTTCAAACCGCTGTCGCAGGTGCTTTTGGAAAAGGTCATTTAGCGCTGTGAGCTCACGGATGCGATTCTCCAGTTGACGGTTGGCCTCCTCCAGCTCTGAGCGAAGCTCTCGCTCCTTCTTCAAGGCCTCGCCTAGCTCCTTAGCATAAACCTCGAGTTGTTTGCGATTGAGATCTCGTAGTTCACGTTCCGCTGGCTCTCTCATTACAAGTTCAAAACCTCCTCTATGCAGCGGAGCAGGGCAGTCGGGCTAAATGGCTTGCTAAAGTAGCCGTCCGCTCCAGCCTCTCGAGCTCTCATCTCATGTGCCGCATCCCCCAGAGCAGTCAGCATGATCACCTTTATGTGGGAAGTTTCCGAATTGCCCTTAAGCTGACGACACACCTCCAGGCCGTTCAGCTTGGGCATCAGGATGTCCAGCAAAATGAGATCCGGCCTCTCTCGCTGCGCCAGCTCCATGGTCTCCTCACCATCCCGAGCCAGGATAACCTCAAAGCGCTCGTCGCCGCCCAGTGTAGCGGCGACGAGCGAGCGTATAAACTCCTCATCGTCAGCAATCATTATCCTCTTCTTCCCCGATATCACAGGTCATCTCCTTTGCCCAGCTTCAGATCAAGCTGGCCGGGCTTACTCTCTGGCCAGATTATAAGGGTGAGGGGCCATAGTGTCAACTATTGGAATCCTGCCCAGACTCCGCCGGCAGATTATGCTTGACTCCAAGAAGCCCCAAGCCTAAAATTGAGAAAAGGAGCTACTCCAAGTTGTACTGGTGATGGAGCCTGACCGGATCAGCGAGCTGAGGAGCTACCTCGAGCACCGTCTGACTCACTCAGCGAATGAAGCTATGCTCGAAACGCTGGCAGAGGTCCTGGCCGAATGGGATGTGCTGGCAGAGGTCCTGGGAAGGAAGGTAAGTACAAAGTTGGCAGAACGCGCCTACGCCCTCACGAGGGAGACATTCCCCTGGCTTGGGGACGCTTGCATAAGCTGGCAGGGCATAGATTTGCAGTCACTTCGGGAAAACATCATTGCCCGGTCACCTGGAGAGACCTTTGAGCTGCTGAGAACCCTGGCAACTCACCTGATAGAGCTCGTGGCCACCTTTCCCGGCCAGGTCGTAATTGATCGGCTGTTGCAGCAATTGAGGGAAGACGGGCGAGGGTAAACAGCCACTGAAAATGAAGCGCATGGAAGGGCAAGCAGCGCCTGCGAGAATCATGGTGCGCCTGAAATTCAGCGAGTTTGGCTTGCCACCGGTGAAGGATGCCCTGGTGCTGGGCAGGCTGGCGCCAATGGGCGCCAGGGCGGTGCATCAGGCCCTCAGCGATATGGCTCCAGGAGCTTACCGACTTATCCAGATAGACCATCCGATAATAGAAGCAGTAGTAGTGCGTGAGTCTGACCTGCGCAAGATTCCCGAAAAAGATCTGCTCGACCTCATAGTCCGGCATGCTGAGCGCATCATGGATGAAACCGAGTCCCTACACGTGATGCTGGAAATAGAGGTACTGGCCGAGGAAGAGATTCTGGTCAGTGAAGAGCGCAGCAGGGAGACGTGAGTGAAATGGAATGGTGGTGGGGCTCCCGCTTTCTGGAGCCTGTCCAAATCTGCCCCGACAAAGCGGTACTTCGGGATGTCCTCGACTCTCTCCGGAAGGGACATTTGGTGGTGGTAAATCTCGAGGGCACGTGGTACCTGCTTTCTGGAACTCGCACTGCTGGCTATCCACCTACACGCCGTTTAGTGGATCTGCCGCTTGTCAAGCTGCCGCTCATCTCGCCAAGTCTTTCTCCCGCGGAGGCTTACAAGAAGATAGCTAGCTCCGAGGCTGAATATGGGCTGGTGATTGAAGAGGAGACAGTTCTGGGAGCGCTCTCCTCTCAGCGGGTGGTGGAGGCCATGGTCGAGGAAGTTCACTGGGCAGCGCAACTGGGCCAGCTCTTTTCAGAGACACTCCGCAATGCTGGGGTAGTTCTTTGGAGACTGCCTCTCCCCCGGGGTAAGCTAAGCTTCGACAAGCTGTCCCTTTCTGAGGCTGAGGCCTTTGGAGATGTTCAGAGGCTCTTTGGCCTACCAGAGGACAAGGCCCGAGGCTTCCTTCAGGTCTGGTTTGACCATCTCTCCCCAGGTGATCAGTACCAGTGGAAAAAGCAAGTGCACAAAGTGCTTACAGAGGGCGGCTCCGCCGCTCGTGAGTACCAGTTTAGCCACCCAAAGGGGCGCTCACTCTGGATAAGGGAGCGCATCTGGGTTGAACAAGACGCCGGAGGGGACCCAATTGCCCTCCTCGGCGTCGCCTATGACATCACTACTGAGGCGGAAAAACGCCAGCGCCAGTCACTGCTGGAGCGAATCTACCGCGTGCTCTCGCAGCGCTCCCCGGGAGAGATTCTGGAGAAAGCTCTTGAAGTTCTGGGCCAGGCCTTGCCAATAGACGAGGCCCGCGTATGCATCATCGGACCAGGCAGCCAGCTCCTCTTCGTGAGTGGCTGGGTGCGTAAGAGTCTAGAAGGCGAGGTCAGCATGGTAGATAAGGCGTTGAGCCAGATCTTAGCCTTGCCGGCTAGCAGGAAGAAAAGAGAGCTCAGCCAAAAACTCTGGGCAGCCCTGGAGAAGGGGAAGGTGATATATCTCTCAAACCTGACGGAATTTTTGGACCCTGGCTGCCAGCTACTGGCCCAGAGTGGATTCTGCTGCCTCTCCCTCATGCCCCTGCTCACTGAGGATGACAGACGCATCGTTCTCGCAGCACTGGGTAAAGAGACTGTTCCCAGCGAGGAGCAGCGGGAACTGTTTGAGGATCTGCGGCCAACGTTCGCCGCTGTGATTCGAGCCTGGCAGTATGAAGAGAGCCTGAAGAAGCAGGCTTCAACCATGGAGGAGCAGGTACGACAGCGTACCTACGAGTTACAGATTCTCTACGAATTGGCCCAGCAATTAGGCTATGCCCTTAACTATGATGAGATTTTCCGGCTGATGGTAGAATACCTTCACCGCGTAATGGACTACGATGTGGCTGGTTGGCTGCTTGTCCCCCTAGAGGAGTTGGTGATCCGCCCCTCCCGACCGTTTTCACCCAAGTTGCAGGCGGAGATTCAGCGAAGGCTGCTGAGAAGCTTCCACCAACTCAGCGGTAAGACGGTCCTTAAACCACACTTACGGGTAGAGTCGCCGCCCGATGGGCGGCCCCAGCTCGAACGTTTAGGTTCCACATTCCAGGTGCCGCTGGTCATTGGAGCGCAGCGGGAAGTCGTTGGGCTACTTTTTATCGGTGCGGAGCGGAAGGAAGCCTTCTCCCAGGAGCAGATACGCCTGCTCTACACGGTGGCCAATCAAGCCTCGGTCTCCGTGGAAAGGCTTCATAGCCTGCTGCAGGCGGAGAGGCGCCAAATGGAGACGATCTTCAATACCGTGCCGGAGGGCCTGATCCTGCTGGATAGGGAGAGAAGGCTGGCACTGGCTAACCCTGCAGCGCAGAGGTATCTGGCCTGGCTGGGCAAACTTCTGCCCGGCGAGGTATTGGAGAGCCTGGGAGGTATTCCAATCGAGGAACTGCTTCGACCGCCCGCATCCGGGGGCTGGCACGAGATAGAGCTAAGCGAGCCGGAAAGACGCGTTTTTCAGGTGTCCAGTGCTCCCATCGAAGCCGGTCCCGAGGCACGTGGCTGGGTATTGGCCCTCAGGGAGGTCACCCAAGAACGCGCCATGCAGGAAAAGATGGAGGAGCAGGCCAGACTGGCAGCAGTGGGGCAGCTCGCTGCCGGCATAGCTCACGACTTCAACAACCTTCTCACTCCCATTATTGGCTACGCTGAGCTGCTATGTCGAAGGGGAGACCTGCCAGAGGATGCCAGAAATGCCTCGAGGGTCATTCAAGAGCAGGGGGAAAGGGCAGCCCAGCTCATCCAGCAGATCCTGGATTTCACTCGCCGTTCGGTGAGGGAGAAGGTCAAGCTGGATCTAGTTCCCTACCTGAAGGAGGCGGCCAGGCTTCTTGAACGAACGCTCCGCGAGAACATCAGGGTCAAGTTATCACTTGAGCCAGGGAGCTATTTTGTAGAGGCTGATCCCACCGGACTGCAGCAGGTGATTACCAACCTGGCCGTCAATGCCCAAGATGCCATGCCCCAGGGCGGCGATTTCCATATCTCCATATCACGCTTCAGGCTGAGGAAAGGGGATAGACCACCCCTGCCGGAGATGCCACCTGGGGAATGGCTGGTGTTGAAATTTGCCGATACCGGCGTGGGCATAAAGCCAGAGCATCTTCCACACATCTTCGAGCCCTTCTTCACCACCAAACAGCGGGGAAGGGGAACAGGGCTAGGCTT
The DNA here is from genome assembly GCA_964645275.1 of uncultured Dehalococcoidia bacterium. Taxonomy (GTDB): domain Bacteria; phylum Chloroflexota; class Dehalococcoidia; order SZUA-161; family SpSt-899; genus CAZYDA01. Next base: position 10,806 of record CAZYDA010000005.1, read on the forward strand.
ATCCCAGGTATACGGGATAATTAAGCAACACAATGGCTTCATAGCTGTGGAGAGTCGCCTGGGTGAGGGCACTACCTTCACCGTGTATCTTCCAGCTTTAGCCTCAGCGAGGGAAGCTCCAGCAGCCGAGGAAAGGGGTAAGCCAGAAGCAGTGGGGAGGGGTGAGACCATCCTGGTGGTGGAGGATAATGAAGTGGTTCGCCAGACCATTAGCGCTGTGCTGCGAGAGGCAGGTTACAGGGTGGTAGAAGCTTCCAGCGGCGGCCAGGCGCTTGAACTCAGCAAGGAGCTCGGCGACCAGTTGGCCCTGCTCATCACCGATTGGGTGATGCCCGGCATGAATGGCCTGGAACTCCTTCGCAGGCTGCGCCGAGAGAGCAGCGTGAAGGTTCTGGTGATCAGCGGGTATCCTCTGGACATGAAACCCGCCGAGCTTTCCGAACTGGGGGTTGCTGGCTGGGTCAGTAAGCCCGTAAAGTCAGCGGAACTCCGCAGCTGGGTGGCTAAAGCACTAGGCAATCATAAAGAATAGCTCCCCCTCCTCTAGGTTGCAAAGGCTCCCCCTCTGCTCTCGTTTCACCTGGGTGTTTTGCCTGTTGAATCGCTGCATTTACAGGGCTCTCCAGCTATGATATAATTTGGCGAGTTAAGATGTTGACCAAGGAAAGAAAGAGGGAGATCATCAAGCAATTCCAGGCCCACGAGAAGGATACGGGTTCTGTGGAAGTCCAGATTGCTCTGCTGACCGAGCGGATAAGGCAGCTCACCGAGCATCTGCGGACCCACCAACACGATTTCCATACTCGGAGGGGATTGCTCAAGCTGGTGGGGCAGCGGAGGCGGTATCTTAGGTATCTCAGCCGCACCGCCCCAGAGCACTATCAGCGTCTTCTGGCTCAGCTTGGGCTCCGGAAGTAGCCGGCTCCCGAAGGTGATAGGAGGTAGAGACCATGCCATCTTTCCAGACTGAGGTTGGGGGGAGAATATTATCTATCGAAACTGGCAAGTTCGCCGGACAGGCCAATGGGGCCGTCACGGTGAGCTATGGAGAGACGGTGGTACTGGTCACCGCCTGTATCAGTAAGAATCCTCGCCCTGAGGTGGACTTTCTCCCCCTCACAGTGGATTATGAGGAGCGACTCTATGCTGCTGGCAAGATACCTGGCAGCTTCTTCCGCCGGGAGGGCCGTCCAGGAGAGGAGGCCATCCTAGCCGCTCGGCTCACCGACCGCCCCCTGCGCCCTCTGTTTCCCAAGGGCCTCCGTCACGATGTGCAGATCGTGGTCACCGTCCTCTCCGCCGACCAGGAGAACGAGCCGGAGATACTCTCCATCATTGGGGCCTCAGCCGCCCTGGGGATCTCCGACATCCCCTTCGCCGGGCCAGTGGGGGCTACTCGGGTAGGTTACATCAACGGTGAGTTCATCCTGAACCCCACCTTCAGTCAGCTCACCGAGAGCGCCCTGGATCTGGTGGTGGCCGGAACCAAGGAAGCGGTGGTAATGATTGAGGCTGGGGCCCGAGAAGTACCGGAGGAGGTCATCCTCAAGGCGGTCAGGTTTGGTCAGGAGGCCAACCAAGAGGTCATCCACCTGCAGGAGGACTTCATTCAAAGCTGTGGCAAGTCCAAGATCAAGATCGAGGTGGGGGAGTGGCCTCCAGAGCTTGAGGCTAAAGTGGAGGAGTGGCTGAAGGAAAAGTTACCCCAGGGTATCCTTCGGGAAGGGCTCGGCCAGGAGCAGGCCTGGGAACAGGTGCGGGGGGGGCTGCTTGAGGAGTTTGGCTCAGACTTCTCAGAACAGCAACTGGCCTCCGCCTTCGAATCCTGCCTCAGAAAACAAGTAAGGAGGGCCATCCTGGAGAAGGGCCTTCGCCCCAGTGGCCGGGGCCTCCGGGATATCCGACCCATAAGCTGTGAGGTGGGTACCCTCCCCCGCACCCATGGTTCGGGCCTCTTCACCCGGGGCAAAACTCAGGTTCTGACCATCACCACCCTCGGCTCGCCCAGGGAAGAGCAGATAATTGACAGCATCAGCCGCGAGGAGTACAAGCGCTTCATGCACCACTATAACTTCCCCCCCTTCAGCACCGGCGAGACCAAGCGAATGTCTGGGCCAGGGCGAAGGGAGATCGGTCATGGAGCCCTAGCCGAAAGGGCCCTACTTCCCATCATTCCCGACGAGTCCGAGTTTCCCTACACCATCAGGCTGGTCTCCGAGGTACTGAGCTCCAATGGGAGCACCTCCATGGCCAGTGTCTGCGGCGGGAGCCTCTCGCTCATGGATGCCGGCGTCCCCATAAAGGCACCAGTAGCTGGCATTGCCCTGGGACTGATCACCGGTGAGGATGGACGTTATGCCATCCTGAGCGATATCGAGGGACTGGAGGATCATTTCGGAGACATGGACTTCAAGGTAGCTGGCACGGAGAAGGGAGTGACCGCCATCCAGATGGACTTGAAGATAAAGGGCATTGGCTTCGACATCATTAAAGACGCCCTGGAGCAGGCGCGTGAGGGTCGGCTTTTCATTCTCAGCCGCATGAAGGAAACCATCAGCGAGAGCCGACCTCAGCTCAGCAAGTATGCCCCTAAGATAACCAAGATAACCATTGACCCGGACAAGATTCGCCAGGTGATTGGTCCAGGCGGACGGACCATCAGGGCCATCACTGAAGAAACCAAGACCACCATAGACATAGATAATGATGGCACCATCCTCATTGGCTCAACTGATGAGGAGGCCACCCAGAAAGCCATCCAGATAATCGAGGACCTGACCCAGGAGGTGGAGGTCGGTGGGCTCTATACTGGCAAGGTGACGCGTGTTGCCGACTTCGGTGCCTTTGTGGAGATATTCCCGGGCAAGGAGGGCCTGGTTCATATTAGCGAGCTGGCCGACTATCACGTCTCAAAGGTGGAGGACGTGGTCAAGCCGGGCGATGAGATCATGGTAACGGTCATCGGCATTGATCCGCTGGGGAGGATAAAGCTTTCCCGAAAGGCGGTGTTTGAAAAGCTCTCCCAGATTCCCCGGGCCAGGGTGGGCACCTCAAAGGAAGGGGTGGAGCGCCCCTTCCCCCGGTCGCGAAGGTCTCGAGGAAATCCGCCAAGCTCCCGAGGAAGGGGCAGATGAGCCCGATAAAGGTTCTGGTACACGGGGCCTTGGGGAGGATGGGAAGTGAGGTAGCCGCAGCGGTCTCCGAGGACCCGGAGCTTGAGCTTGTGGGTGGGGTGGATGTCAGGGCTAAAGATACGGTTTTGCGCCTTCCCCAGGGCCAGTTCCCTCTCTCTGACAAACTCGCCTCCCTGCTTGAGCAGGCTCATCCCGACGTGCTGGTGGATTTCACTCGTTACGATGCTACCCTGCCAGCAGCAAGACTGGCTGCCTCGCACAAGGTGAACCTGGTCATCGGCACCACTGGTCTCTCCACGACCGATCTCCAAGAACTCGAAGAGCTCTGCCGGAGATACGAGATCGGTGCTGTGGTAGCCCCCAATTTCTCCCTCGGCGCAGTGCTGATGATGCACCTGGCTCGAGTAGCTGCCCGGTTCTTCGACTGGGCTGAGATCATCGAAGCGCACCATGAAGAGAAGCTGGATGCTCCCTCCGGAACGGCCATCGCCACTGCCCGAGCGATGGTGGAATCTCGGGGGAGGGGCTTTTCCCGCACTCCCACGGAGAGGGAGAACCTGCCCGGCAGCCGGGGAGCCGAATTTGAAGGCCTGACTCTGCACAGTGTGAGGCTTCCGGGGCTCATGGCCCATCAGGAGGTGATCCTGGGAGCCCCAGGGCAGACTTTGACCATACGTCACGACCAGATAAGCCGCAAGGGATACATGCCCGGGGTGCTTCAGGCCATAAAGCAGGTGGCAAGCTCAAAGGGACTGGTACTCGGATTGGAAAGGATTCTGGGGCTCTAGACTACTCATGAAATTTCCGGGGTGTTCTCATGCGAAGGTTTCATATAGCTATTCTGGGCGCTACTGGCTTGGTGGGCCAGGAATTCATCAAGATTCTGGAGCAGCGGAGCTTCCCAGCCGCTTCAGTGCGTCTCCTGGCCTCCGAGGCCTCGGCTGGCAGGCGGCTTAAGGTCTTCGGCGAGGAGGTGGCGGTGGAGAAGGCCGGCCCGCAATCCTTTAAGGGGGTGGAACTGGCCCTCTTCTCCGCCGGAACGGCCATTGATCGCGAGTTTGGTCCCATGGCTGCTCGTGCCGGGGCAGTCGTGGTGGACAATAGCGCCGCCTTTAGAATGGATCCCGAGGTTCCCCTGGTGGTTCCGGAGGTGAATCCGGAGGACGTTGAGTGGCATAAGGGCATCATCGCCAATCCAAACTGCTCCACCATCCAGATGGTGGTAGCCATAAGCCCCCTTCACCGGGTCAATCCCCTGAAGCGCATCATCGTTGACACCTACCAGTCGGTCTCAGGAACAGGAAGGGAAGCCCTGGATGAACTCAGGGATCAGAGCCGCCTCGCCCTAGAAGGAAAGGAAATTCAGCCAAGGGTTTATCCCCATCAGATCGCCTTTAACCTCTTCCCCCACATTGATACCTTCCTGGACAACGCTTACTCTCGGGAAGAGTGGAAGATGGTCCAGGAGACGAGGAAGATCATGCATGCCGAGGATCTGGCCATCTCAGCCACCTGCGTGAGAGTTCCGGTATTCGTGGGGCACAGCGAGGCCGTTCACCTGGAGTTCAGCCGACCCATGAGTCCCCAGGAGGCTAGGGAAATCCTCTCCCAAGCGCCTGGAGTGGTGGTGGAGGATGATCCGGCGGCTAATCTCTACCCCACACCCTGGGAAGCAGCCGGACGGGACGAGGTCTTCGTGGGTCGTATTCGTCAGGATGCCTCCTACCCCAATGGTCTGGCCCTCTGGGTGGTTTCGGATAACCTGCGCAAGGGAGCAGCCCTCAATGCCATCCAGATAGCCGAAGAGTTAATCCGACGCGGCTTGCTTTAAGCACAGAAATGTCATGGAGGATTTATGAAAGAGAAATTCTTGGAAGAACTTGAAGCATTCTGCAAAGCAAGTAGTGTGGATCTCTCAGAGGTCTCGGGAAAATTGCTGGAACTCGTTGGAGAAGAAGAAATAACTTGCTATCATATTGTTAAAGGGCCACTTCCAGGGTTCCCGAATACCATTCTAGACGTATTTATTTTAACTTGCCAGTGCCTGTATAATTGTGAAATCACACCCGATGGGAGCTTTTGTACATTGCTTCCTTTAGATTGTATGACACTTATTAGTGAAGAGCTTTCTGAGGACAAAAAGTTTCTGTCTATTAATTTTTGGGCTCCGGCCGAGATGAGTTTGATCCTTCAAGACAGGTTGGAAAATAGGAAAGCCCTTCAGAATTTCTTAAAGGCCGTTAAAGAAAACCGATTGCTTGTTAACTCCGAGGGCAAGAAGACATAAATTAAAAGGGGTGAAAATGGCTACAACAATTACTGCTAGGGTGGGTGTTCTGAGAGGCAAACTTTGCTTTACCAGGAAGACAGTTCCACCAGTACGGGTTGTGGAAGGCTCCATTCTAATCGAACCTTCCAGAATGGAGACGGGACATTTCTATCTGGCAGAGCTGGATGGCAAACCTTTCCTTTATCGAAAGATAAGCGAACAAGAAATAGAAGTCTATGGAATGGCTGAGTAAACTTAGGCACCTGCTTCCACTGCATGTTAAGCTACAGGTAGGGAAGTGGAGAATAGTTCTTCTACATAAGATAAACGTACTTGAGCTTGAGGTCTGTAAACCTAAAGGTATCCTGAGAGAACGTTCATTCTGGCGTATGGAAAAGGTGGATTTTTACCATTTACTCCCCGATGGAACGATAAAACACACTCCCGGAGACCTCTAACGTCAAATGAGGCCTGTGGAAAGATCTAAGGAGGGACAAGATGGTAAAGCTCGGCCGGCTTCTTACCGCCATGGTGACTCCCTTTACTGAAGAGGGTGAGGTTGATTATGAACGGGCCAAAAAACTTGCCCTGGCGCTTCTCCGCTCCGGCAGCGATGGGCTGGTGATCTCGGGCACCACGGGAGAATCGCCCACGCTCTCCAGGGAGGAGAAAGTGCGTCTTTTTGCCGAGATCAAGGAGGCCATTGGAGGTAAGGGGTCTGTGGTAGCTGGCACAGGAAATTACAGCACCCGAGAAAGCATCGAGCTCACCCGGGAGGCAGAGAGGGTCGGGGTAGACGCCGTGCTTCTGG
>CAZYDA010000006.1:0-16396 GCA_964645275.1 uncultured Dehalococcoidia bacterium
GGGAGATCGAGATCGATCAGGTGGTGATTGGGAGCTGTACCAACGGTCGACTGGAAGACCTGAAGGTGGCGGCAGAAATCCTGTCAGGCAGAAAGGTACATCACCGGGTGCGCTGTATCATCATCCCCGGCTCTCAGGAGGTGTATCTGGAGGCATTGCAACTTGGCTTGATAGAAACCTTTGTGGCGGCCGGGGCGGTGGTAAGTCCGCCAACCTGCGGTCCCTGTCTCGGGGGACACATGGGGGTTCTGGCCTCGGGCGAGCGCTGTGTTTCCACCACCAACCGGAACTTCGTGGGCCGCATGGGAAGTCCGCAATCGGAGGTTTATCTGGCTAGCCCGGCGGTGGCGGCGGTAAGTGCCATCCGGGGTAAGATTGCTGACCCGAGGGAGGTGATGGTTTGAAGCTAAGGGGAAAGGTCCACAAGTATGGGGCCAATGTGGACACCGACGTCATCATCCCTGCCCGCTACCTTAACCTTTCGGACCCGGCTGAACTGGCTAAGCACTGTCTGGAGGGAGTTGATCCGGACTTCGTTCACCGGGTGAGGCCGGGCGACTTCATCGTGGCCACCACCAATTTCGGAAGCGGCTCCTCTCGGGAACATGCTCCTCTGGCGCTCAAGGCCTGTGGGATAAGTGCTATCATTGCGCAGAGCTTTGCCCGAATATTCTTTCGCAATGCCTTGAACATTGGCCTGCCAGTCCTCGAGTGTGAGGAAGCGGCGCTTGCCTGCGAGTCTGGAGACCTCCTTGAGGTCGAACTTTCCACTGGAGAGATAAGAAATCTCACCCGAGGCCTTGAGTTTAAGGCTAAGCCTTACCCGAAATTCATGCTAGAGCTGCTTTCCTGTGGGGGTTTGGTGGAGTACACTCGCAGGAAGTTGGAATCAGGAGGCTAAATGAGGTTCGAGATTACTGTCCTTCCCGGGGATGGGGTGGGACCGGAGGTCACCGCTGAGGCGGTGAAGGTGCTGGAAAAGGTGGGAGAGAAGTTCGGACATAGGTTTAACTTCCGCTACGGAGATGTTGGTGGGGCTTCCATTGATAAGCATGGAGTGGCCTTGACTGAGGAAACCCTGGAGATGTGCCGCAGATCCAGTGCGGTGCTGCTGGGGGCAGTGGGTGGGCCGAAGTGGGACGATCCCTTGGCCAAGGTCAGACCGGAGGATGGGCTGCTGGCCCTGCGCAAGGAGCTTAAGCTCTTTGCCAACCTGCGCCCGGTGAAGGTTTATCCTGCGCTTCTATCTTCCATTAACCTCAAGCCGGAGGTTGTCCAAGGTGTGGACCTCATTTTCGTTCGCGAGCTCACCGGGGGAATTTACTTTGGCCGGCCCCGCAGGCAGTGGCGAACCTCACGGGGGAGGCGGGTAGTGGACACCCTGAAGTACAAGGAGGAGGAAATTCGCCGCATCCTGAGGGTAGGATTTGAGCTGGCCCGCCGAAGGCGAAAGAAGCTCACTTCGGTGGACAAGGCCAACGTGCTGGAGTCCTCGCGCCTCTGGCGTCAGATCGCCATCGAGCTCTCCACCGAGTATCCGGATGTTGAGCTGGAGCATCAGTTAGTTGATGCCTGTGCCATGAGGCTTATCCAGAGCCCGGCAGACTTTGACGTGCTGGTTACGGAGAACATGTTCGGCGATATCCTCACCGACGAGGCCTCCATGCTGGCGGGTAGCCTGGGGATGCTCTCCTCAGCCAGCCTGGCTGGGGTGCCGGGCGATGATCAGGCGTTCGGAATGTATGAACCAGCCCATGGCAGCGCCCCCCGTCGGGCAGGGCAAAACCTGGCCAATCCCATCGCCACCATCCTGAGCTCTGCCCTGATGCTGCGCTACTCCCTTGGCCTGACGAAGGAAGCTGAAGCGGTCGAGGGAGCTGTTGAACAGGTGCTGAGGGAGGGTTATCGGACCTACGACATTGCCAGGGGTGGGGGCACCCAGGTGGGAACCCGGGAGATGGGAAGCCTTATAGCCGAGAGAGTTTAACGGTCACAGGTCGGCCAGAATACTTTCGTCCATGGAGATGCTTTCCTTGGCAGTGGGGAAGTTGCCCGATTTGACCTCGCTGACGAAGTCGCCCACTGCCTTCTTGATGGTTTCGGCGAGATGAGCGTACCTCTTGGCGTGGCGAGGAACGAAGTCGGAAAGTCCCAGGATGTCGCTTATTACCTGAACTTGACCATCACAGTCCTTGCCCGAGCCGATGCCGATGGTGGGAATTTTCAACTTTTGGGAGATGAGCCCAGCCAGCGGTGTGGGAACCAACTCCAGGACTATGGCGAAGGCGCCAGCCTGCTCCAGAGTGAGGGCATCCCGCACGAGCTGAGTGGCCGATTCCCTCTCCTTCCCCACCGCTCGAGGGCCACCGAGCTGGAAGGTGGATTGGGGGGTAAAACCCAGGTGGCCCATCACGGGAATGCCGCAGCGAACAAGCTTCTGTACTTTTTCCGCCACTATCTCTCCCCCCTCCAGCTTCACTGCCTGAGCCCCTCCTTCCTGTATAAAGCGAGCAGCGTTGCGTAGGGCTTCCTCCACTGAGGTATGGTAGGTCATGAAAGGCATATCCCCCACCACGAGTGCCTTTCTGGCCCCCCGGACCACCGCTTTAGTGTGGTGAATCATCTCCTCCAGGGTTACCGGGATGGTGGATTCGTATCCCAGCACCACCATGCCCAGACTATCGCCTACCAGAATCAGCGGCACCCCCATCTCGTCAATCAGCCTGGCGGTGGCGTAGTCATAAGCCGTGAGCATGGGGATCTTTTCACCCTGCTCCTTCATCTTCTGAATCTGGTTGATAGTGACCCGCATGTTCCTCCTTCCGCTCTGCGAGCGCCTTGTTTTGTCTGGAAAAGTGCTCTAGCAACTCGGCCAGCCGCTGTGCTTTATCTGCCTCTAGCCTGCCTTTCTCGAGCGCCAGAGGGATGGTCTGTCGGCCCAGTTCAGTATAGATGGGAATGAGCTCGGGGGCGCGCTGGGCCAAGGCTTCCAGGTGCTTCTGGATGGTTCCAAGATCCCCGCGGGCAATAGGACCGGTGAGACATTTAGGTAGGCCAATGAGCTCAAGGTTGCTGAGTGTACCCCGAAGCAGGGGTAGAAGTGCCTGCGTGGCCTCTCGGGGTGGGACCTCAAAGGTCTGAAAGAGGTCGGTGGCCAGCTTGACCAGGGTGACCAGGTAATTGCAGGCGAACACCGCTGCCGCGTGATAAAGCACTTTGTCCTCTGGCCTCAATACCAGCCATCTCCCTTCGAGGGCCCTGGCCAGCTCCTTCAAGAAAGCGAGCAACTCCCCCTCGCCCTCTAGGGCAAAGGTGGAGCCAGGAAGGTTCTTCAATGCCTGATCAGCGTCAGCAAAGGTTTGCAGGGGATGGAAGGTTCCCACCTCGGCCCCCAATCTCCTCGCCGGTTCGAGGATCTCCACCGAAGCAGCTCCGCTACAATGGACTACCCACTGTCCCGGATGCCAATTGACCTCCGAGGCCACCTGAGAGATGGCATCGTCTGGCGTAGTGATGAAGACCAGGTCTGCCTGGTTGGCCAACTCCTGCTTGTCATAAATCGAACAATTTAAGCGCTCGGCGAGCTTCTTGGCCGAGGTCGGGGTGCGGCTGGAGACCCCAGCTATGGGGTAGCCCTTTTCCTTCAGCCGTGCGGCCAGGGCTGTCCCCACCACCCCAGCCCCAATAAAGCCAAGCCTTACTTTCTCCCCCATGCCTCTTAAAGTAAGAAAACCTTCTCAGTCACAGCCGAGAAGGTCTTAAAACCTCCGCCGTCTCGGTCATGACTGATCCAAGCGGCTCCTTTTAACGCCTTTTGGAGTAGAAAATCGAGCTTTCAGGATGAACTTTAGTCTAATTATACCGGTCAGGCCTGGCTTTTTCAATTCCGCGACCTCAAGGCCTTGACAATGTACAAGGTGGTCTGCTTATATGTAAGCAACTAGGGTAAAGCAAGGTGAGGAAACAAGGAAAGCATCTTCCGGGCAAATATAGGGGGGAGGATTTGGCTTATCCGCGCTGGTGGCCCCCGGTAGGGGGGCGGGGATCTTGAAGTTTAATCAGGAAGAACCCAAACAAAACGCCTGCTAAGGAGGAAGAAGTGGAGCGAACACAATACTTCTTGGATCAAAAGGATATGCCAACTCATTGGTATAATATACTACCTGATTTGCCGGAGCCACTGCCCCCTGTTTTGCACCCGGCCACTGGCAAGCCGGTCACGCCCGATGACCTGGCTCCCCTTTTCCCCATGGCCTTGATCCAGCAGGAGTTCAGTCCAGAGCGGTGGATCGAAATACCGGAGGAGGTACAAGCCATCTATCGTACCTGGCGACCGACCGTGTTGCATCGGGCCTACCGCCTGGAGAAGGCCCTGGATACCCCAGCGAAGATTTTCTTCAAGTATGAGGGAACGAGTCAGGCTGGCAGTCATAAGCCCAACACGGCGGTGGCTCAGGCTTATTACAACAAGAAGGAGGGGGTGAGGCGTCTGGTCACTGAGACCGGAGCGGGACAATGGGGCAGCGCTCTGAGTCTGGCTGGGGCGCTATTGGGGTTGGAGATCAAGGTGTACATGGTGAAGGTGAGCTTCTACCAGAAGCCCTATCGTCGCATCCTCATGGAGGCCTGGGGCGCTAAGTGCGTTCCCAGTCCCAGCCCGGATACGGCGGTGGGCCGCCGCATCCTGGAGGAAGACCCTGACTGTCCTGGCAGCCTGGGGATCGCCATCAGTGAGGCAGTGGAGGATGCTGCCACTCATGATGACACCAAATACTCCTTGGGCAGCGTGCTCAACCACGTTTTGCTGCATCAGACCGTCATTGGCGAGGAGACCCGAAAGCAGATGGAGATGGCCGATGCCTATCCAGATATCATCGTGGGCAACATTGGCGGCGGCTCGAACTTCGCCGGCATGCTCCTTCCCTGGCTCCGAGACAAGCTCAGCGGGAAAAGCCCTAACCTCCGAATCATCTGCTGCGAGCCCGAGGCCTGTCCCACGCTTACCCGGGGGCTTTATGCCTATGACTATGGTGACGAGGCTGGCCTGACTCCGCTGCTCAAGATGCATACCCTGGGGCACAAGTTTATCCCCCCGCCAGTGCATGCTGGTGGGCTGCGTTACCATGGAATGGCGCCCATCATCTGTCATCTGTATAAGCTGGGCCTGGTCGAGGCTAGGGCAGTGCCTCAGGTGGCCGCCTTTGAGGCCGGGGTTAAGTTTGCCCGGACTGAGGGGATCATCACCGCTCCAGAGCCCTGCCACAATGTTAAGGTAGCCATTGATGAGGCCCTGCGCTGCCGGGAGGAGGGAAAGGCTGAGACCATCCTCATAGCTCACAGCGGGCATGGGCACTTTGACCTGGCGGCCTACGAGGCTTACCTCTCCGGCAAGCTAATGGACTATGCCTATCCCGAGGAAAAGGTGAAGGAGGCGCTGGCCTCGCTGCCTAAGGTGCCCGAGGCGTAGGTGGCTTTTTACCGGATGGTCAAAGTAACTGCTGGGCCTGTCCCGCTCGCGGAGGTTGTCGGCCAACTGAGAAGTCCCAAATGTGGGGCGGTAGTGCTATATTTGGGGGTGGTGCGCCAGGTGGTTGGGGGTCGACCAGTTCAGAGGTTAAGCTTTGAGGTGGCTGATTCCGCTATGCAGAGAGAGTTGGAGGAGCTCGAGGCCGAGGCACGACGCAGATTTGAGTTACAGGAGGTCATTCTGGCGCATCGAACGGGCACGCTAAGGGTGGGTGAGGACATCCTGTTGGTGGCCATCAGCGCCGTTCACCGAGGGCCAGCTTTCGATGCCTGTCAGTACATCATCGAGCGAATTAAGGAGCTGCATGCCCGGTGGGGGAGGGAGGAGTAGCCCTATTAGTAATATTTCAAACTTTAAATTAGGGGAGCCAGCGGATTCCAGAGGATTCCGTTGGAGATCTACATCTCAGCCAGGCGCCGATAAAGTTGCCAGGTCCTTTCGGCTGCTCTTTGCCAGGTGAATTTCTTCGACCTCTCGAGGCCCTGCTCAACGAGCTTCTTCCGCAGTTCCTCATCGCTGATGATTCGCCTTATGGCGTCAGTCATTTCCTCTACATTGCGGGGATCGAAAAGCAGCCCGGCATCACCCACTACCTCAGGAATGGAGGTCGTCCGGGAGGCAGCCACTGGGCAGCCACAGGCCATGGCCTCGAGAGGCGGAAAGCCGAAACCCTCGTAGAGCGAGGGATAAACCATGCATAGGGCCCCGGAGTAATATTCAGCAAGCCTGTCATCCCTGAGATGGCCCACGAAGAGGACCTCTCCTTCCAGCCCTAGCTCCCTCACTTTAGCCAGGGTGGACTGACGAAACCGCGGATCCCGGCCTGCCTCCCCCACCTTCACCAGCTTGAGCTCCGGGAATTCCCTCTTCAGCTTGGCAAAGGCCTCAAGCAGCCTTCCCAGGTTCTTCCTGGGCCTCTCGGAGCCGGCGTAGATGAGGTAGGGCGAGTTTAGGGGCTTCTTCTCCCGGGGGTAGAAGACCCGATGGTTGATGCCGTTATAGACTACGGCTACCTTATCCGGGGGGACCTTGAGAAGTTCGATGAGGTCCCTCTTGGTGAACTGTGAGACGGCAATGATGAGGCTGGCTTCCTTAATGCCTCTCTTATCCAGCCAAAGCCCCACCCTCTCAGACAGGGTCTCCTTTGCCAGGCGGAAGCGGAAGCGGGCCACATCATGCACCGTTATGACAAACGGACTTTTCAGAAAGGGGGCGAATCTTCCAAAGTGCTGATTGGGCAGGTGAATCAGGCCTTTCACTGCTCGAAGAGCCTGAAGCAGGCTCCAGTTCTCTCGAAGCTTGAGGTAACGACGAGTTGCGAGTTGCTTTACCGGCAGCAATCGGGCTAACTCCTGACAATACCGGTCAAGCCCTCCCTTTTCCTGGGTAACAACGAGCCAGATATTCATCCCCTAAGCCATTATACCATAAATCCCCCAAAACCCCTGGTGGCTTTTGCGCCGATAGGTGAAACGTGCTAAGATGAGGAAGGCATGCTGAGGCTAGTGGAGAGGATGCTGGCGGGTGAGGTTCCCGCCCTGGCCCGCCTTATCAGCCTGGTGGAAAGAGAGGCTCCGCAAACTCCCCAGGTGATGAAGCAGATCCATCCCTACCTGGGGAAGGCCCACATAGTGGGCATAACTGGCCCTCCAGGGGGAGGGAAGAGCACCCTGGTAGATCGCTTAACCCGGGTGGCCCGGGGGCGGGGGCTCTCGGTGGGCATAATTGCCGTTGACCCGACCAGTCCCTTCAGCGGTGGGGCGGTGCTGGGGGACCGGGTTCGCCTGCAGCAGCATTATTTGGACCCCGGGGTCTTTATCCGGAGCATGGCTACGCGCGGTAGTCGAGGTGGGCTTCCTCGAACAATCCGCGGTGTGATCAAACTTCTGGATGCCTTCGGAAAGGATTTGATCCTGGTGGAGACCGTCGGCGTAGGTCAAACCGAATTGGACATCGTGGAGACCGCCGACACAGTGGTGGTTGTCCTGGTACCCGAAGCCGGCGACGCCATCCAGGCTCTGAAAGCCGGTCTGATGGAGATCGCCAGCATCTTCGTGGTCAACAAGGCGGACCTCGGGGGAGCGGATAGGCTGGCGCTGCAACTGGAGTCTATGCTAAGGCTAAGCTCTTCCGACGGTGGGTGGAATCCCCCCATCAGGGTAACCCAGGCGCTTAATAGCGTAGGCATTGAGGAGGTCTACCAGGCACTGGAGGAGCACTATCGTCATCTTCAGACAACCGGGGAGCTGGAGCGCAGAAGGCTTCGGCAGCTTGAAGAGGAGCTGTGGCAGAGGGTAGAGCAAAGGGTCCAGGAAAGGCTTCGCCACTTGCTGCAGGCGGATGGTGGGCTGGTCTCCCTGGCTGAGAGGGTGGCGAGCGGCGAGCTGGACCCCTACACCGCGGCAGAGAGGATCGAGAGAGAACTTCTCTCGCGGGGCTGGCCAGGGTGTGGGTGAATCTGGCTGGTGATGAGAAGACCTCACCATGTGGGCTTTCCTTCTCCTGCCTCTGATTGTCCTGATGTTGCAGGTCACCGGACAGAGATTCTTTCCCGTGTTGATGCCTGAGGGCAGGATGAGGCCTTTCCTTTGGGGATTGGCAGGTGGACTTGCTGGGCATTTTGGCTTTCACGTACCTGGGTTAGCCTCCTGGGCTGAGCTTGGTTCGGTCAACCTTCTCGGGGCTGCCTTAGGTGCAGCCGCCTTGTTGCTTTTGGCTGGCCTTTTCCCCTTCCTGAAGATCTTCCTCGGGTCGGGTAGTTGAGCCGTAAAATTTGTTGCGCCGGCATAAGGGGTTTGATATAATCCTGGCTAGGGGGCTGAAGTCTGAAGGTTGCCCTCTAATTTTTGTGGCAGAGACCAATGGTAAACTCAGCGGTACTGGTTCTGAACCAGAATTATGAGCCATTAAACATCTCCCGAATTCGCCGGGCGGTAGCATTGTTGCTCTCGGGCAAGGCGGAGGTGGTGGAGAATAACTCCGGCGTGATCCGGAGTCCTTCCTACACCCTCCCCATCCCATCGGTGATTCGACTGGGTTACTTGGTCAAACGGCCCTCTCCTCAGTGGAAGTTGACCCGCCGCCGGGTATTTTTGCGAGACGGTTATACCTGCCAGTACTGCGGGAGGCAAACCAAGGATTTAACCTTGGACCATGTAATCCCTCGCCATCTGGGCGGGGAGCACTCCTGGGAAAATGTGGTCAGCGCCTGTAAAGCTTGCAATCATCGGAAGGCTGGGCGAACTCCGCAGCAGGCCGGCATGAAGCTGCTGCGGAAACCCTTCCGACCCACCATTTCCCCTAGCTATTTCATCCACCCCTTCCAGACACCTCCCGAGTGGGAGAAGTACCTAAATGGGTGGGGCTGTAGCTCAGCTGGGAGAGCGCCTCAATGGCATTGAGGAGGTCGGGGGTTCGACTCCCCCCAGCTCCACCAATCCTGACCCTCCCTTCACCCCGAAGTTGAATCTCCCCATGCGCTCAGGTTACGCTCGGCGCAATTTGCCAGAATCGTCTGGCCGATTGACCACTTTGCCCAACGCTTTAAGCCTGGCCGGAAATGCTATAATGGGGACGCATGTTTTTCCATAGGCTGGATGGAGACGCAGCCAGCAAGGAGGTTTGTTCTCCCTCAGGTCACTTCCCCTACGGCTGGGTGGTGTTGACCTCCTGCCTCGTCTTCGCGGCCACCCTCTTTGGCATACGCTACTCCTTCGGCGTTTTCTTCAAGTCTCTGGAGGCAGAGTTCGATTGGAGCAGGGCCACAACCTCGGCCCTCTTCTCGGTCTACATGCTCCTGGCCTCGGCGTTCGCCATCATCGAGGGCTGGCTCTTGGATAAGTATGGTCCCAGGGTGGTGGCCTTCGGTATGGGACTGGTGAGCGGCCTGAGCCTTCTTTTATCTGGCCTGGCGCAGTCAGCCTGGCAGCTGTACTTTACCTATAGCTTGCTGCTGGCTTTGGGAACTGGAGGCACCTACAATCTGGTGATGTCCACCGGCTCACGGTGGTTTTCTCAGCGGAGAGCTACTGCCTTGGGCATCATCGGCGCCGGAGCCGGCCTGGGCACCATGACCCTTTCCCCATTCACCGCCTGGCTCATCTCTGCCTATAGTTGGCGCACTGCCTTTCTGACCCTGGCGGTGGTTGCCTGCGCCTTTGTGTTGCCGGCAGCCCTGCTGCTGAAGAGAGATCCCGAGGAGATCCAGGCTGAGCCCGATGGTCAGCAAGCCTCTGTCAGGGGCCGCCAGACGGATTCGGCCGAGGATTTTTCCCTGGCTCAGGCACTGAGGAGCCACAGCTTCTGGCTGATCTTCTTCACCTGGCTGGCCTACTCCTTCTGCCTGCACCTCGTGATGACTCATGTGGTCCCCCGGGCCAAGGATCTGGGGATAGCCTCTGTCCAGGCGGCCACCATCTTGAGCTTGCTCAGCGGGCTCAGCGCTCCTTCCAGAATAGTGGTAGGTTATGTGGCTGATAGGCTGGGCAGGAAGATAACTGCTATCGTGATGGCCTTGCTCCACGTGGTGGCCATGCTCTGGCTCATGGGCTGCACCGAGCTATGGATGTTTTACCTCTTCGCCATCGTCTATGGTCTGGCCTATGGGGGCATAGACCCCCCCATCGTTGCCTCCATCGGCGAGATCTTCGGTCTGCAGAGCGTGGGGACGATAATGGGGGCTTTGGTGGTCGGTTGGGGGCTGGGGGCAGCTATGGGGCCTTACCTCGGGGGACTCATCTTTGACCTATCGGGCAGCTACCAGTTTGCCTTCCTCAGCGGGGCTTTGATCATGCTGCTGGCAGGAGTGTTCATTTATCGCCTGAGAATACCAGAGACATCTCGAGGGACTCGCTGAGCTTATTTCTTCTTGCTTTCCAGCAGAATGGTCACCGGTCCATCGTTAAGGATCTCCACCAGCATGTGGGCGCGGAAGCGGCCGGTCTCTACCTTCAGGCCAATGGAGCGAAGTGCCTGCACAAATTCCTCGAAGAGAGCCTCAGCTTTCTCTGGCGGAGCAGCTTGAAAAAAGCTGGGCCGGTTCCCCTTGCGTGTATCAGCCAGCAGGGTGAATTGGCTGACTGCGAGAACCTCGCCAGAGACATCCTGGACCGAGAGGTTGAGCTTGCCCTCATCATCGGGGAATATACGCAGTGCGGCAACTCGATTGGCCAGATAATGTGAATCAGCCTCGGTGTCCTCCTTATCTATTCCCAGAAGCACCACCAGACCTGGGCCAATCTGCCCCACCACCTCCTCCCCCACGGCTACCTTGGCCCGGGAAACCCGCTGTAGAAGTGCTTTCAATCCTCTTCCTTTTTCTCTTTCTTCTTGTCAGTATTTCGGTGATCGGTGGTGTAGAAACCACTCCCGCGGTAGAAGATGGGGACCTCATGAAAAACCCGCGTGGCTCTGCCCTGACACCGAGGGCAGGAAACCACCGGCTGAGCATCAAACCCCTGTTTTAACTCGAAGCGAAAATCACACGAATCGCAGCGATACTCATAGATGGGCATGACTCTCACCCCCACAATAAACCCCCAAAAAGTCGGTTCGACTTCTTGGGGTCTCAGCTTTAGCTTAACTTCTAGCACTCTTATAACCGGAGTGCCAGAATAACTATAGCACCCCTCTCGGGTTTCGTCAAGGCTATGGAGGGGGTCTTGACAAACCACCGTGGGTGTGATACAAAATATTTAGCACTCTTAACTGAAGAGTGCTAAATCATTCTACCAAGGGGGGTGTGATGGCCATAGATCTGGAGCCGTTAGGCGATCGTGTCATCGTTAAGCCCACTCCTCGGGAGGAGGTGAGTAAGGGCGGAGTAATTCTTCCAGATACGGCCAAGGAAAAGCCTCAGGAGGGAGAGGTGGTGGCTATTGGCCCGGGGAAGTTATCGGAGGACGGGAGCAAGCGCATTCCGATGAATGTGAAGGTGGGTGATCGAGTGATCTTCGCCAAATACTCGGGCACAGAGTGGAAGTATGATGATGAGGAATACCTGATCTTGAGAGAAAGCGATATCCTAGCCAAGAAGATTAAGTAGGGAGGTGAAAAATGGCAAAGCAGATTGCATATCGAGAGGATGCCAGGCGAGCTTTGGTGAGGGGGGTGGATGCCCTGGCCGAAGCGGTGAAGGTGACGCTAGGTCCAAAGGGGCGTCCGGTGGCTCTGGACAAGAAGTTCGGTCCCCCTACGGTCATTAACGATGGGGTGAGCATCGCCAAGGAGATCGAGCTGGAGGACCCCTTTGAGAACATGGGGGCTCAACTCCTGAAGGAGGCGGCGACCAAGACCAATGACCAGTGCGGTGATGGCACCACCAGCGCCACCGTTCTGGCCCAGGCGATGATTCGTGAAGGGGTGAAGAACATCGCTGCTGGGGCTGACGCCATGTCCCTCAAGCGGGGGATTGAGAAGGCGGTGGAAAAGGTGGTGGAGGAGTTGAAGAGGAACTCCATCGAGGTGAAGACCAGGGAACAGGTAGCCCAGGTGGCGGCCATCTCTGCGGTGGATCGGGAGATCGGCGAGCTCATCGCCGAGGTGATGGAGAAGGTGGGGAAGGATGGAGTGATCACCGTAGAGGAATCCAAGGGGATGAAGTTTGAGACCGAGTATGTTGAAGGAATGAAGTTCGACCGGGGTTATATCAGCCCCTACTTCGTCACCAACCCGGAAAAGATGGAGACCGAGCTGGAGGATCCCTACATCCTCATCACCGACAAGAAGATCTCCGCCGTCTCGGACATCCTGCCTGCCCTGGAGAAGATTTTACAGGTGGGCAACAAGAATGTCTTGATAATCGCTGAGGATGTGGAGGGTGAGGCTCTGGCGACGCTGGTGGTAAACAAGCTCCGCGGTACGCTCAACTGTCTAGCAGTGAAGGCTCCGGGGTTTGGTGACCGGCGGAAGGCCATGCTTCAGGACATAGCCGTCCTCACCGGCGGCAAGGTCATCAGCGAGGAGGTGGGCCGCAAGCTTGATTCGGTGACCCTGGAGGACTTTGGTCGAGCCAGGAGGGTGGTGGCGGACAAGGATAACTGCACCATCGTTGAGGGCAAGGGCTCTGAAGAGGATATTAAGGCCCGGATCAAGCAGATAAAGGCCCAGATTGAGGAGACGACCTCTGACTTCGACCGGGAGAAACTGCAGGAGAGGCTGGCCCGTCTTGCTGGGGGGGTGGCAGTCCTAAAGGTTGGTGCAGCCACTGAGGTGGAGCTGAAGGAGAAGAAGCACCGCGTTGAAGACGCCCTCTCGGCCACTCGAGCGGCGGTGGAGGAGGGCATTGTGCCCGGTGGCGGCGTCGCCCTAATCAACTGTATCCCGGCCGTGGAGGCCCTCAAGAAGCAGCTTGAAGGGGATGAGGCGACCGGGGCAGCCATCGTAATGAAGTCCTTGGAGGAGCCGCTGCGGGGCATCGCGGCCAATGCGGGCCGGGATCCCTCAGTAGTGGTAGACTTCGTGAAGAAGGCTGAGAAGGGCACAGGGTACGATGCCGAGAATGATGAATTGGGCGTGAACATGCTGGAGAGGGGAATCATTGACCCCACCAAGGTGGTCCGCAGCGAGATCGAGAATGCTGCCAGCGTAGCGGTAATGGTGCTCACCTCGGAGGCTCTGGTCACTGACATCCCGGAGAAGGAGAAGACCATTCCCGGGCCTCCGCCAGAGTACTAAGGGGCGGTTCCAGGCCTAACAGATGAGGGCGACCACCGGCGGTCGCCCTCTTTATAGCCGCTTGGAAAACTCTGATCAAAGGCATAGCAGGTCTTGAAGGCTTTCAGCTTCCTTTACCGGGCCAACCACGGCCAGGCTCAGTTTATCTGCTCGAAAGAGAGCCCGTGCTACCCGCTGGAGGTCGGGAGGTGTAATTTGTTCCACCTCTGAGATCACCTCCTCCACCCCCTGAATCCTCTGCGTGAGCAGCTCCTGGCCGCCAAACCAGCCGGCAACGTTTCGAGTATCCTCCAGGCGAAGTAGCAGGCGACCCTTGCCCAGTTCCTTGGCCCGACTCAGCTCCTTTTCGGGGACCTTCTCCTCCTTCAGGCGTTTGAGCTCCTCCAGCAGAACCTTGAGGACCTCGACGAGGTTATCTGGCTGGGCGCCGGCGTAAATGACGAGGGAGCCAGTATCGAAGAAGTGAGTAACGTAGCTGCTCACTTCGTAGACCAGTCCCCTCCTCTCTCGCAGCTCCTGGAAGAGCCGGCTGCTCATCCCTTCGCCGAGGAGAATATTCAGCAGGCCCAGAACAAAGCGGTCGGGATGAAGATGAGGCAGGCCTCTCAGGCCGAGGCAAAGATGAGCCTGTTCAGTCTGACGGGGCTCGACCGAGACTCGGGGAGCACTTTGCTCCTCTCGGGCGGGAAACCAGGGTCCGGGAAGCCCATCTTCCCAGTCCCCTAAACGAGAGCGAATAAGCTCGGCCGCCTCTTCCTGGTTTATGTTTCCGGCGATGGCTATAACCACATTCCGGGGGCGATACTGCTGCTCCAGGTACTCTAGAAGTGCCTGGCGGGAAAGGCTGGCCACCGTTTCCTTTCTGCCGGCCACGTCGCGGCCCAGTGGCTGGTCCGGCCAGAGAAGCTCGTCAATGAGGAGATTAACCCGCTGATGGGGAGAGTCGAAGCTGGAGTCTATCTCCTCCATCACTACCCGGCGTTCCTTCTCCAGCTCAGCAGGGTCCAGTCGGGGGTGCCGCAGCATATCCGTCAGAACATCCAGCGCCAGCTCAAAGTGAGGACGAGCCACCTTGGCCCAGTAAACGGTCAGCTCCTTGTCCGTGCTGCCATTGAGCACTCCACCCACCCCTTCCACCGCCTCAGCTATCTCCCTGGCGGTGGTCCAACGCTGGGTGCCCTTGAAGAGAAGGTGCTCCAGGAAGTGGGAGAGCCCTGCCTTCTCCTCTGACTCATAGCGAGAGCCAGCCCCTACATAGATGCTGAGGCAGACAGACTGCATGTGTGGCAGATTGACGGTGACGAGACGAAGTCCATTATCCAGCGTGGTTTTTTGGTAGTCCATGTCCAAGATTTTACCGAAAGCGCTCCCGGTCGTCAAAGTCGGCCCTATTTATGTCTCCCCCAGGATGACTGCCACATAGAGTGAGTTGACGTTGGTTCCCGTTGGCCCGGTGATCAGGAGAGCTCCGGCCCTTTTTAAGGCTTCGTAGGAGCTGTGCCGGGCCAGGTATTCCTCCGCTCGAATCCCTTCCTCCTCCAGAAGATTTAAGGTGAGGCTGTCAACCAGGCCACCCGCAGCCTCTGTGGGTCCATCGGTGCCATCGGTGTCCAGGGCCAGGACGGCCACCCCTTTAAGGCCACGAATTTTTCGTG
The DNA here is from genome assembly GCA_964645275.1 of uncultured Dehalococcoidia bacterium. Classification (GTDB taxonomy): domain Bacteria; phylum Chloroflexota; class Dehalococcoidia; order SZUA-161; family SpSt-899; genus CAZYDA01. The sequence continues at coordinate 14,857 of CAZYDA010000006.1, forward strand.
CTATCGAGAGGGCGAATTCCTGGTTCGGACCTCCCCGGCCAGCATCGCTGGAGAGGGTTACCGGGGTTTCACCTCCGGCTATTAAAACCACGGGCTTTCGGAAGGATCGGTCTCTGCGGTAGACCTCGGCCACGATGGAGCCCAGGGCGAGGGCCACCTCCCTCGCTTCTCCTTCCAGGGTAGTCGTCAGGATATGGGCTTCCAGGCCCAGGTGCCTCGCCTCCTCCCATGCCGCCTCGCAGGCGATTCTAACTCCTCCAATCAAGTAGTTGTGAACGTGGGGCAGGTCCTGTTTCAGCGTTTCCTCAGCTTTTCCTTCCAAGCCGAGCGTGAGGTATTCCCTAACCCCCTTTGGAAGTCTATCCCATAGTTTATGAAGCCTCAGGATGTGCCGGGCATCCTGAAAAGTTGTCGGGTCCTTCACCGTTGGCCCGGAGGCGATGGTCCCCAGGTCATCTCCAACGACGTCGGAGAGGATGAGGGCTATCAGGTTTCCTCTCACCAGCCGGGCCAGGTTCCCGCCTTTTACCTTGGAGAGGTGCTTGCGGACGACGTTTATCTCTTGAATCCGGGCTCCGCTTCTCAGGAGCAGGTCATTTACCTCTATTTTATCCTTCAGGGTGAGCCCATCCTGGGGGTAGGTAAAAAGAGCTGAACCACCGCCGGAGATCAGAACCAGGAGCGTGTCCTCTGGCCTTACTTTAAGTGCCAGCTCAATTCCTCGTTGAGCAGCTTTGAGCGAATTCTCATCTGGCCTGGGATGCCCAGCCTCGATGACCGTGGTCTTCTTCAGGGGCAGGGAATAGCCGTATTTCGTTAAGGCCAGGCCTTCCTTGAGGTGCTCGCCTAGGAGTTCCTCAGCGAACCTGGCCATGAGACAGGCTGCCTTTCCCAGGGCCAGAAGGTAGAGGTTGCCCCTCAGAGAGAATTCTTGGCCGCCGACCCTTAGCGCTCTTCGCTCAAGGCTCAGCCACTTTCTGACAGCGTTGTAGGGGTTAGACTCCTCAATAGCCCTTTGTGCCAGCTTCAGCGCTATCTCCTTGGCTTTCCGGTCTCCAGAGCGCAGCAAATCCTCTGCGTTTACCATCATGGGCGGCTTCCTCCCTCGAGGTTGCAGCTAAAGGGGAGACTGCTCATTCCTCGGAATAGGGAAAGCTTGGGCTGGGAATTCAGCCTTCCTCCTCTGGCTGGGGGGGATGAGGCCAGCCCGGGGCATCGCTGGCTATGCAGTCGATCGGCAGCTTGTCCTCCCTCAGGCCAAGGAACACCGGGTAACGGAGCTTCCGGTCGAGGGTAAATTCCCCGTAGCTCACCCGGCAGACCAGCTCCGGCTGGCACCAGTAGATGAAGCGGTGAATTATCGGCGGCTCATGGAAGGGGCAGGTGGGGGTATGCAGGGGCTGAAGGAGTGCATAGATTCGCTTGAAGTCCGACTCTGAAAAGCCGGTGCCCACCAGGCCAACAAAGAGGAGGTCTTCACCTTCATAGAGTCCCAGGAGCAGGGAGCTGAAGAGCTCTCTCGTCCCTCCAAAGGTATAGC
>CAZYDA010000007.1:0-14970 GCA_964645275.1 uncultured Dehalococcoidia bacterium
GCGAGATACTCAGCGCTGATAGCCGCCAGGTCTACCGCTATATGGACATCGGCACAGCCAAGCCGTCACCCGAGGAACGGAAGCTTGTGCCGCACCACCTGATAGACCTAGTTGACCCAGATGAGGAGTTCAACCTGGCGATCTTTTCGGAGCTGGCGGCTCGCAAGTTGGAGGAGGTGCGAGGACGGGGAAGGCTTCCCCTGCTGGTGGGAGGTACTGGTCTTTACATCTGGGCCTTCCTGGAGGAATGGAAGCTGCCCCATGTCCCCCCAAACCCTGAGCTCAGGAGGGAACTGGAGGAGCTGGCCAGGATCGAAGGCGTGGATTCGCTTTACCAGGAGCTCCGGGAGGTTGATCCGGAGGCGGCCCGAAGGATCGATAAACGGAACGTGAGGCGGGTAATCCGCGCCCTGGAGGTTTATCGAACCTCTGGCCACCGAATATCTTCGCTCACCCGGAAGGGCTCTCTGAGGAAAGATGTCCTGATCATCGGCCTGCACCTCCCCCGGCCGGAACTTTACTGTCGCATTGACCTGAGGGTGGAGGAGATGCTCCGGAAGGGCCTGGTGGAGGAGGTGCGTTGGCTGCTCGAGCGGGGCTATTCCCCCTCTTTGCCTTCCATGTCGGGGGTGGGCTACCGGCAGATCGGTCAATATCTTCAAGGGAGGTTGAGCCTGCCCGAGGCCGTTCAACGAATTAAATATGAGACGCATCGCTTTGCCCGCCATCAGTACGCCTGGTTTCGGCTGGAGGATGAGCGAATTCACTGGCTGGAGGCGGACAAGTGCATTGAGGAGCAGGCCTTGAGGTTGCTTCGGGATGCTTTTCCTAACCCTATTCAAGTTAATCCACTGACGCGGTAAGAGATGGTCGTCATCGGGCTTACGGGTAACATTGGCACCGGAAAGAGCACTGTTTCCCAGATGCTTTTTGAGCTGGGAGCGGAGGTGATAAACGCTGATGAGGTTGGCCATCAGCTGCTGGAGTCAGATGAAGAGGTGAAGAAGGAAATAGTTCGAGCCTTTGGAGGGGAAGTTCTGAATTCCCAGGGGGAGGTTGACCGGAGTAAGCTTGGGGAGTTGGTCTTCAGTCGCCCGGAGGCGCTAGAAACTCTCAATCGCCTGATGCATCCCCGAATACGCCGTGTGGTGGAGGGTGAAGTAGCCAGGCTACGCCAGGAAGGGGCGATGGTGGTGATCCTCGAAGCGCCGCTGCTGCTTGAGGCTGGCTGGCAAGGGCTGGCGGACCGGATCTGGGTCACCTCAGCCTCGCTGGAGACGGTCGCTCGGCGCCTCAGGGAACGCTCAAGCCTAACGTTTGAGCAGGTGGAGGCTAGACTTAGGGCTCAACTTCCGAGGGAAGACAAGGAAAGGATGGCTGATGTGCTTATAGATACCGATTGCGACCTGGCTCAGGTTCGAGCTCAGGTCGAGGCGGCCTGGAGAGGGATATTCCATCTGGGCACGGAGGAGCTCAAGCAGAGGATAAGGCAAATCCTGGGCGGACGCCGCCAGCGAAGGATTGAGACCCTCGGCCTGGTTCCAGCGGCTGTTCTGGTGCCCCTGCTTGAGAGGCAGGGAGAGCCTCATGTTCTGCTCATCAAGCGAACTCAGATGGTGGCACACCACAAGGGTGAGGTGTCCTTTCCTGGTGGAGTGGTGGAGGAGGGAGAATCACCGAAGGATGCCGCTTTTCGAGAGAGCTTTGAGGAGATAGGACTGCGCCCCGAGGATGTGGAGATACTGGGGGAGCTAGACGAGGAACGAACGGCTGAGAGCAACTTCCTCGTTCGACCTTTCGTGGCCTTCATTCCTTTTCCCTACGAGTTTCGGACAAGCAGGGAGGAGGTGGAGGAGATAATACTGGTATCCTTCTTAGACTTCTTAAGCTCGCGAAACCTGAAGAGAAGGATTCGAGAAGAGCGGGAAGAAATCGAGTATCATGTCCAAGGCCGGGTCATCTGGGGAGCCACGGCGAGGATTTTGAAGAAGTTTTTTGCCCTTATTTATGACCCCTAGTCTTCCTCGAGCAGGAACCTCCGCAACTCAAAGAGGACGCCAAAGGCCGCTCGCCTTTTGATCTCCAAGCGGCCCTGGGGATAGAGCCGGTGAATTACCCTTTTCCTCACCCCATCGCTTATCCCGGCATAGACGGTACCCACGGGCTTGCCCTCAAGTGGGTCTGGGCCAGCCACTCCAGTGGTGGATACTCCCACGTTCGCTCCCGCCACGAATCTTACCGCTTCAGCCATGACCTCAGCCACCTCAGCGCTTACCGCACCGTGCCGGGCAATGAGCTCCGCTTCAACCCCAGAGGATATCTTGAGTTCGTTAGAATAGGCTACGAGTCCCCCCTTGAAGTATGCTGAGCTGCCTGGAACATTGGTGATGAGATCAGCCAGCAAGCCCCCGGTGCAAGATTCCATGGTAGCCAGGGTAAGCCCCCTTTGGCGCAGCAGTTCCCCCACCAGGGCTTCGAGTCTCTCCTCATCCTGTCCCCAGATTCGCTCCCCGAAGAGGGAGCGAACTTGAGCCGACACCTGGGCGAGAAGTCTTTCGGCCTGTTCCCTCTCTTGAGCTTTGGCGACGAGCTGGACGTGTATTCCATCAAATTTAGCGTAGGTGCCAATTTGAAGATTACCGGTGGGGGGGAGTGCTGAGAGCCCTTCGTCCACCTCCGACTCGCTCAAGCCCCAAATTTTTAGGGTATGGCAGCGGGTCGCTTCCTCCGCCTGCCCCCGGAGCTGGGAGACTATCTTCTTCCTCCACATGAGATCAAGCTCTCGCGGTGGGCCGGGGAGGGCGACGAGCCTCTTCCCCTCTCGCTCCACCCACCATCCCGGAGCAGTTCCTTTGGGATTGGGGATTGATCTGGCTGAAGGAATGAGGGTGGCTTGCTTCAGGTTCTCCTCAGGCATTCTTCGGCCAAGGCGCTGGAATGTTTCCCTCAGCCATCTTTCCAGGTCTGGGTCTACCTTAAGTTCCTCATCGAAGAAATTCGCCACCGCTTCGCGGGTCAGGTCGTCCCGAGTGGGTCCCAGTCCCCCAACCACTAGGACAAGCTTTGAGCGCTCCCAGGCTCGTTTTAGGGCCTCGATTATGCTTGCTTTGTCATCCCCTACCTGGGTAATCTGCACCACTTCATACCCCAGTTTAAAGAGTTCCTGGGCCAGGTAGGGAGCATTGGTGTCAGCTATCTCCCCTCGGAGAAGTTCGCTTCCGACGGAGATGATCTCAGCTCTCACTTGCCAGCATCTTGGAGGCCGCTTGAGCGGCTCTCTTGCCGGAGAGAAGCATGGCTCCGAAGGTGGGTCCCATTCGGGGGAGGCCATAAACCGCAGCCACTGCCATGCCGGTCGCTATAAGTCCCGGATAGACCTCCCCGGTATTTTGCACCACCTCCTCCTCGGATCGCTCGATCCACAGGGCTCCCTCGCCGGCCATCCTGAGCAGGCCTCGCTGTTCGAGCCTCCGGCAAACCTGAGCCTCATGCCCAGTGGCATCTATCACCAGTCTAGACTCAAGAGGCACAGGGTCTAGGGAGGCGACCTCTCGGGGTAGGTGTATAATGGGGCTCCAGTTCACCACTATCCCCGCCACCCTCTTTTCCTTGAGGAGCACGTCCTCCAGGAGGGTAAGGCTAGCGAATTTGACTCCTGCATCACAGGCAGCAGCAATTAACTTGGAGCAGGCATGAGGAGCATCGGCCACGAAAAGCCCCTCTTCGGCCTCTTCGAGGGGAACGCCTAGCTCGGCCAGAATTTGCTCGCCAGGATGCCTCACTGTGAGCTTGTTCATGAAGTATCCCCCGACCCAGAAGCCGCCACCGAGGTAGTTATTCCTCTCCACCAGCAGCACCTTGAGCTTCTTTAAGGCCAGCTCCTTTCCCGCTATCAGGCCGCTGGGCCCTCCGCCCACGATGATGACGTCGCTACTGGCGTATTCCTCAAGTTGGCGGAGGAAGCTTCGTACTATGGCTCGGGTGACTTCCTTTTCCGCCACCGGTTTGAAGATTCCCATTTGACTTCACCTCTTAAGTCAAGTTCTCAGGTAGTTGCTAACCAGTTTCAGGGCGCAATACTTGCCGCACATGCTACAACCATTGCCCTGACTGGGGAAACGAGAGTGAATCTCCAAAGCTCTTCGAGGATCAATGGAGAGCTCAAGTTGTTTTTTCCAGTCGAGCCTTTGTCTTGCCTGAGACATCTGTTCATCCCATTCTCGGACTCCCTTTACCCCCTTCACTAGGTCGGCTGCATGGGCGGCAATGCGGGCTCCGATGACTCCCTGACGGACATCCTCGGCATCGGGGAGGGAGAGATGTTCTGAGGGAGTGACGTAGCACAAGAAGTCGGCCCCGGCAGCAGCAGCTAAAGCCCCGCCGATGGCCGCTGCGATGTGGTCATAGCCTGAAGCCACATCGGTCACCAGCGGCCCTAGCACATAAAATGGGGCCCCCTTACAGGTCAGCTTTTCAAGCTTTACGTTGGCCTCGATCTGATTCAATGGTAGGTGTCCTGGGCCTTCAACCATCACCTGAACTCCAGCTTCCCAGGCTCGTTCTACCAGCTCTCCGATGGTCAAAAGCTCCTCAAACTGGGCCCTGTCTGAAGCATCGGCTAGGCTGCCTGGCCTCAGTCCATCGCCCAGGCTCAGGGTGACGTCATACTTCCGGGCAATCTCCAGCAGGCGATCATATTGCTCATAGAGGGGGTTCTCTCGCTCATGATACAAGATCCAGCCGATGAGGAAGGACCCCCCCCGAGAGACCACATCTGTGCGCCTTCCCTCCTTCTTAAGGCGCTCGATAGCTCGCTGTGTTACCCCACAGTGCACGGTGATGAAGTCAACGCCGTCCTGGGCATGTTCCTCGATAGCCTCGAAGATCTCATCAGCGGTCATCTTGATGATGGCGCCATGCTTGGAGATGGCCTCAATGCCTGCCTGATAGATCGGCACCGTCCCGAAGGGGAGGTGACAGTGACTTAAAAGGGTGCGTCGGATCGCCCGAATATCCCCTCCGGTGCTCAGGTCCATGACGGTGTCCGCCTTGGCCTCGATGGCAATGCGTAACTTCTCCAGCTCCGTTTCCGGGGTGCCCCAGTCGGGCGAGGTCCCGATATTGGCATTGACCTTGGTGCGCAGCCCCCGACCTATCCCACAGGGGACGAGCCCCTCGTGGTGGGAATTAGCCGGAATGACGATTGTCCCTTCAGCTACCCCCTGGCGGATGAACTCTGTCGAGACCCCCTCAGCCTTCGCCACAGCTTCCATTTGAGGGGAATGGCTTCCTTTTCGAGCTAGCTCTAATTGAGTCATACCGGATAAAGTATAACCTAAGTTGGAGGAGTTGTAAACGACTTTGTTCATTGTTGACCTAGTTGCTGGCGCTTGTCCACGGTCCTATGTCGGCCTATATCCTCCTTGAAGATGAGGTTTTGCTCCCCATGACGCAGGGCAGCACTATGGACACTATGGGTAGGTATCGAGGCTGGTTTGCCGTTTAGATCCCTGCGTGGTATCCCTTCGAAATGCTCGCCACCCATTTGGGCCTTTGTGCACCGGGAACCTCATCTGAAGGAAGGTAGGGCTTGAGGTCAATTATCGGCGTTCCATCAATGGCATCGAGCCCCTGGACTCGGAGCAGCCGACCTCGATGTTCTAGCAACCTCACCACCGTCATCCCGATGGGGTTTGGCCGGTGCGGAGAGCGGCTGGCCAGCAGTCCTACCAAGGGCATTTCCTTGCGACCCTGTGGATGGATCTTGACCTGACCCTCATATTTGGCGGAGTGCATCCAGAAGAGCACGATGAGGTGGGAGAAGTCTTCCAGGCCATCGAGTGCTGGCTCAAGCTCTGGCTCGATGATCAGCTCAGACTCGGTGGTCTCCCAACCTCCGGGGAGTGTTTCCCGGTATGAATTTCTGACCCATCCAATAGGGTAGAGAAAGGCCTCGGGGAGGAGGGGGCCTATTTCCTCTCCTTTCACTAGCTTTGCCCCGGCCCTGAAAGCCTGCTCTAGGGTCTCGGAGCGATACAGAACCTCACCCCTTTCCTCCAGGCCGCTGAACAGGAGTTCGCCCCAGTAGGTTATTCCAAGGGTGTTGAAGAAGGCCCTCACAGGGGGGAGGAGAGGTTGGAACTGCCGAGGGTCACTGCAGGAGGCAGTCAGAATAAGTAGCCCTCTCCTCTGGCCAGATCCTATCGAGTGGGTCAGGACGCTCCTCCATACCCAGAGGCACTGGCAGCGATCTATGAGGAGCTTTACCTGAGCTGGGAGGTCCAGAAAGAAGACTGGGGAGGCGAGGATGAGGTGCTGGGCCAACTTGAGCTCCGGGTATATCTGCTCCATGTCGTCCTGAATGACGCATTCCCCGGCAGGGAGGCACCCTCCACAGGCTTGACAGGGGGTGATGTCCAACTCGTTGAGAATTATTTTCTCCACCTCCGCTCCCTCACTCTGGGCTCCAGAGAGGGCCTGGTCGAGCAAGAGCTCGTTGTTACCCTTTCGACGCGGACTTCCCAGCAGGCCTAAAACTTTGATGGGCATCTTGCCTCCTAAAGCAGCACTGGCAATTCCCCAGCCAGCTTTATTTCTTCTGGCAGCACCTGGCACCTATAGGTGTATATTTCCACCCCTTCCTTCGCTGCCTGGCGCAGGGCCAGCGCAAAATCTGGGTCGAGTGAGCCGTTAGGCGAGAAGCAGAGCGCATCCGCACGCTGAACGATGAAGATTACCGCTGCCCGGCTCCCCTGTCTGGCTACCTGCTTTAGTAGCTCGAGATGCTTTCGGCCTCAGGGTGTGGAGGCATCGGGGAAGAGAGCTTTCCCCTGTGAGACCAAGGTCACCGATTTGGCCTCAAGGAAGCACCTCTCAGATCCCGAGTGAGGAGGAAATCTATCCGGCCCCCTGGCAAACGAACCTCCTGAGTTATCTGGTGATATCCCCGGAAGGGGGACAGCTTGGAACTTGATAGGGATTCGAGGAGAAGCTCATTAGGCACCCGTGAGTCTATGCTGATCAAAAGTCCAGCAAGCTCCACCAAGACCAGGTCATAGCTCGTCTTCCTCAGCTTTCCGCCCCTTTCAGCGACGAAGGCTTGCATCCCGGGCAGGAGGACTTCCTTCAGTCGCCCTGAATTTGGCAGGTAGGCCTCTTCCTGCCGGCCCTCCAGTTCCACTAAGACCCGGAAGGGACCTCGGCGCTCGAGAAGGGTGGCTGGTTTGAGCGGGGGGAACCTCACCGGGGCTTCCTTTGATCGTGGATCAGTCGCTAGGAGAGGTTTTTATTCCCCGGTTGGGGGTAGCTGTTCAGGCTCAGCCTCCACCTCAGCCTCTGGGGGCTCTTCTGGCGCGGGAACATGACTGCGAGCAGGGATCAATTTCCCGATGATCACGTTTTCCTTCAGCCCCTGCAGCCAGTCAACCGCGCCGGTAATGGCTGCCTCGGTGAGCACTCGAGTGGTTTCTTGGAAGGAGGCCGCGGCCAGGAAGCTGCTCGTGCTGAGGGAAGCCCGGGTTATCCCCAGCAACACGGGGTGAGCGGTGGCCGGCTCACCTCCTTCGGCCAGAACCTTGGCGTTGACGGCCTCGAACTCCGATTTGTTGATCAGCTCTCCAGGCAGGATTCCGGTGTCACCCGGTGAGTCAACCTGTACCTTGCGTAACATCTGGGCCACAATGATCTCGATGTGCTTATCGTGGATGTTTACCCCCTGAGCCCGGTAAACCTTCTGCACCTCATCCACTAGGTAGCGCTGTACTGCCTCGGTGCCCAGGACGCGCAGGATGTCACGCGGGTTGAGTGGCCCCTCGGTGAGCTGATCCCCAGCCTTAACGCGGTCGCCGTGGCGTACCAGCAAGGGGGCAGCGAGGGGAGCAAGATATTCCCTCTCCTCTCTTTCCTCATAGGAAATCATCAGCTTACCATCCTCCACCTCTACCTGGCCACTGACCCTGGCCGATATCGGATTTGCCGGAAGCTCGGAGTTCTCTTCCACCTGCTCCAGTGGCTGGGCCAATACAGTACCGGCCTCAACCCAGTCTCCGGAATTGACGCTTATCTGATATCCTGGAGGCAAGGGATACTCGTCCTGACAGGTTCTGGAGTTTACTATCCTTATCCTTCTTCCCTCCTCAAGCTCCTCGATCTGAACTATACCATCGATTTCGGCCATGACTGCTTGGCCCTTTGGTGCTCGAGCCTCGAGGAGTTCCTCCACTCGAGGGAGACCACTAGTGATGTCCAGGCCGGCAACTCCACCGGTATGGAAGGTGCGCAGCGTCAGCTGAGTTCCTGGCTCTCCGATGCTTTGAGCGGCAATAATGCCCACCGCCACTCCCTTATCCACCAGTTTAGCCCGTCCCAGGTCTGTCCCGTAGCAGTAGCGGCAGATTCCTCTCCTGGCACGGCAGGTCAGGGGAGAGCGGACGTAGACTTCAGTGATCCCCGCGGCCGCGATTTGGTTGGCCTTCTCGGCATCGATCTCCTCATTTCTCTCAACGATCACCTCGCCAGTTTGCGGGTGAACTACCGGCCGGGCAGTCATCCGTCCCCCAATTCGCTCAGCGATGGAGGTCCAGAGGCCTTCTCCCTTGGTAGGCTCTCGGATCCAGATCCCTTCCTCGGTGCCACAGTCATCCTCGGTGACGATGATTTCCTGGGCCACATCAATGAGCCGGCGGGTAAGGTAACCGGCGTCTGAGGTGCGCAGGGCGGTGTCGGCCAGGCCCTTTCGAGCACCGTGGGTGGAGATGAAGAATTCCAGCACGGAGAGGCCCTCTCGAAAGTTCGCCTTAATGGGCAGCTCGATGATCCTGCCCGAGGGATCGCTCATCAGGCCTCTCATGCCAGCCATCTGCCTGATCTGGCCAATGCTGCCCTTGGCCCCGGAGTTAGCCATCATGAAGACCGAGTTGTAGGGATCGAAAGCATTCTGCAGGCTGGAGGTTAACCTGTCCGTGGCCTCGGTCCAGATCTTCACCACGCTCTGATAGCGCTCATCCTCGGTGATGAGACCGCGTTGGAATTGTCTTTCCACCTCAGCCACTCGCTCATCCGCTTGCTGGAGGATCTCCTGCTTGTCCACTGGGACTCGAAGGTCGCTAACAGCCATGGTGATGCCCGACTTGGTGGCGTACCTGAAGCCGAGCTCTTTGATCTTATCCAGCATCTCGGCGGTGATCTCATCTCCAAAACGCTGATGGCACTCCGTAACGAGCTGCTTCAAGCTATTTTTATCTATAAGCTGGTTGCGGAAGCCAAGCCCAGATGGCAGAACCTCGTTGAAGATAATGCGTCCTGGGCTTGTCCGAAGTGTCTCTCCATCCCGGCGAACCTCGATCTCAGCTTGCAGGTCAACCAGGCCTAACTCATGGGCCAGCCGAGCTTCCTCCAGGCTGGAGAACTTTTGTCCCTCTCCCTTGGCCCCGGGCTTTATTCCAGTAAGGTAGTAGCAGCCAAGAACCATTTCCAGCGTGGGCACTGTAACTGGGTCACCAGAGGCTGGCTTGAGCATGTTCTTGGTGCTCAGCATCACTTCCTTGGCTTCCTCAATCGCCGGCTTGGACAGTGGAACGTGAACTGCCATCTGGTCACCATCGAAATCGGCGTTGAAGGCAGCACAGACCAGAGGATGGAGCTGGATGGCACAGCCATCGATGAGCACTGGGTAGAAAGCCTGAATGCTTATTCGGTGAAGGGTAGGGGCTCGGTTAAGGAGCACCGGGTGTTCCTCGACTACCTCTTCCAGGATGTCCCAGACCTCCGGCTTCCCCTGCTCCACCATTCGTTTGGCCCCGCGAATGTTATAGGCCAAGCCCCTAGCTATCAGTTTTCGCATGACGAAGGGCTTAAACAGCTCCAAGGCCATGCGCTTGGGTAGACCACACTGGTGCAGTTTAAGCTCCGGGCCCACAATGATCACCGAGCGCCCGCTGTAGTCGACCCGCTTGCCCAGCAAATTCTGCCGGAATCGTCCTTGCTTTCCGCGAAGCATGTCGGAGAGGGACCTCAGCTGGTGTCCGCTGGAGGTGGTCACCGGACGCCCTCGTCTTCCATTGTCCAAGAGGGCATCCACCGCTTCCTGAAGCATGCGCTTCTCATTGCGTATGATGACCTCTGGGGCTCCCAGGTCTATCAGCCTTTTGAGGCGATTGTTGCGGTTGATCACTCGCCTGTAGAGGTCATTGATGTCGCTGGTGGCGAATCGGCCCCCGTCAAGTTGAACCATCGGCCTGAGATCAGGGGGTAGGACGGGCAATACTTCAAGGATCATCCACTCGGGCTTTATGCCCCTCTTGTAGAAGGCCTCGACCGTGCGGAGCCTTTTCATGGCCTTCCGACGCCGCTGGCCAGTGGTCGAGTTCACCTCCGAGTAGAGCTCTTCACGCAGCTTGCCCAGGTCAAGGCGCGAGAGGATCTCCTTTATAGCCTCAGCTCCCATCCCAGCTTGGAAGAGATCGCCCCAGCGCTTCCTCAACTCCCGATACTCGGTCACCCCCAGGAGCTCTAGAGACCTGAGGCTTTCCAGCTCTCTAAGCTTATTCTCCAGTTCTTCCCGAAGCTTTGCTTCCTCCTGATCAAACTGCTGGTGTATTTGAGCGTCCTCCTCTTCCCTTCCCTGCTCCTTGGCCTCCTGAAGTGCCTTCCCTCGACTTTCCTGAAGCTGCATCAGATCTAGCTCGAACTCCTCCCTGAGGCGCTCAGCGGTCTTACGTCTAGCTTCCTCATCAACCTCGATGATGATATACTTGGCAAAGTAAATTACCTGCTCCAGCTTTCTTGGTGAGAGATCAAGCAGGAGGCCGATGCGACTGGGGACCACCTTGACGAACCAGATATGCGCCACCGGGGCTGCCAGCTCGATATGCCCCATGCGCTCCCGCCTCACCCGCGAGGTAGTTACCTCAACCCCGCACTTTTCACAGACGACCCCCTTGTAGCGCATCTTCTTGTACTTCCCGCAATAGCACTCGTAATCCTTGGTGGGGCCGAAGATGCGCTCGCAGAAGAGGCCATCCTTTTCCGGCCTTAAAGTTCGGTAGTTGATCGTCTCCGGCTTGGTTACCTCACCGTAAGACCAGCTCCTGATTTGCTCCGGTGAGGCTATTGAAAGACGAATCCCGCAGAAGTCATCCAAGTTCGGCATCGTCTATCTCCTCCGTCTCTGGACCGGTTAGACTGATCCCCAGCCGAGGCAGCTCGCGGACGGGGGACTCTAAGGGAACTGTCTCCTCTTCCTTGCCAATCAGCTCAACCGCCAGGCATAGGCTCTGTAATTCCTTGACCAGGACTTTAAAGGATTCCGGCACTCCGGCGCCCAGCACCTCCTCCCCCTTGATAATTGCCCCATAGGTTCGGACTCTCCCTTGCACATCGTCCGACTTGACGGTAAGCATCTCCTGGAGGTTATAAGCTGCCCCATAGGCCTCCAGTGCCCAGACCTCCATTTCCCCAAACCTCTGCCCACCGAACTGGGCTTTACCCCCGAGAGGCTGCTGCGTGATGAGGGAATAGGGGCCGGTGGAACGAGCATGGATCTTGTCCTCCACCAGGTGAATTAATTTCATCAAATACATGCAGCCCACCGTCACTGGCTGGTCAAAGGGCTCTCCAGTACGCCCATCGTAAAGGGTCATCTTGCCGGAGATGGGCGGAGCCAGCTTCTTCTCCATGAATAGCCTCTGGGCAGCTTCCTCTAGCTGGCGGTCCTCCCACTCAGAGGCTCTCTCTTCTCCCTGCTCCGCCAGCCAAAGCTTGAGGCAGGCCCTCCGCGCCTCGCCCCGAATTTCACGGCTGAAAAGCCTTTCACCATCGAAGCCCCGCTCTTGGAGCCAAGCTTTGGCCTGCTCTATCAGCTTCTCTGGCTCTTCACCCACCCCGTACCCCCTAGCCTTCTGCACGAACCAGGCTCGGGCCAGAGCATCCTCAATGTCCACCTCGTCAGCGCCGTTGAAGACCGGGGTAAGGGCCTTGAAGCTGAGTACCTCTGCGGCCCAGCCAAGATGTGCCTCGAAAAGCTGTCCCACATTCATTCGGGAGGGAATGCCCAGGGGACTAAGGAGAACATCAACCGGCCGGCCATCTGGAAGATAAGGCATGTCTTCCACCGGCAGGATCTTGGCAATCACCCCCTTATTGCCATGGCGACCCGCCAGTTTATCTCCCTCGGATATCTTGCGCTTTTGAGCCACAAATACCTCGACCAGCTGGATGACTCCAGGCTCCAGTTGGTCTTTATTCTCTCGCGAGAGGACTCTTACCCCGATGACCTTCCCTGATTCGCCATGCGGCATTCGTAGGGAGGTGTCCTTGACATCTCTGGCCTTCTCACCAAAGATGGCTCGGAGCAGCTTCTCCTCCGCCGTAAGCACCTTCTCTCCCTTAGGAGTGAGCTTGCCCACCAAGATGTCACCGGAGGAGACCTCGGCTCCAATTCGGATTATCCCCCGCTCATCCAGATTGCGCAGGCTGGCCTCGCCGACATTGGGGATGTCTCTGGTTATCTCCTCGGGCCCCAGCTTGGTCTCCCGAGCTTCAACCTCATATTTCTCAATGTGGATCGAGGTGAACTTATCCTCCCGAACCAGCCTCTCCGAGACGACGATAGCATCCTCGTAGTTGTATCCCTCCCAGCTCAGGAAGGCACAGATGACGTTCTGCCCCAGGGCCAACTCACCATGGTCGGTGCAGTAGCTATCGGCCAGGACGTCTCCCTTCCTTACCCGCTGGCCCTTACCCACCACTGGGTGTTGATTGATGCAGGTGCCTTGATTGCTCCGGCAGAACTTCCTCAGAGGGTAAACATACTCCCTCCCGTCATCGCCTTGCAGGATTATCCTCTCCGCGGTGGCTGAGACTATCTCGCCATCTATCGGGGCAAAGATAACCTGCCCGCTGTTGCGGCCCACCTCGATTTCCATGCCGGTTCCGATGATGGGAGCTTCAGGCATGATGAGGGGAACCGCCTGGCGCTGCATGTTGGAGCCCATGAGGGCTCGGTTGGCATCGTCGTGCTCCAAGAAGGGAATGAGCGCTGCGCTGACGCTCACCACCTGGTTGGGGGAGATATCCATAAAGTCGACCTTTTCCGGACTCTCCTGAAGGAATTTCCTTCCCTGTCGAGCCTCGATCTTGACTTCAATGAACTCATCCTTCTCATTGAGCCTGGCCGAAGCCTGAGCGATGATGTAGCCCTCCTCTTCATCAGCTGAGAGATAAGCTATCTCGCGGGAGGCGAAGGGCTTCACCTTGATCCTCCGTGGAGGAAGGCTAGCGAGCCTGCGGGCCAGGGCTTCATCTATCTGCGTTCCAGCTTCGGCCAGCGGGTGCCCGGCCTCGTCGAATACTGGCTCACGCAGGGTTCGACCAATGAGCTTCTCGAGTTCGTTTTCCACCTCCTGAATCACTCGGCGGTAGGGGGTCTCGATGAAGCCGTACTGATTGACCTGGGCATAGGTGGCCATCGAGGTGATCAGCCCGATGTTGCGCCCTTCCGGTGTCTCAATGGGGCAGATCCGCCCATAGTGTGAGTGATGCACGTCACGGATCTCGAAGCCGGCTCGCTCGCGGGAGAAGCCACCGGGACCTAGAGCGGAGAGCCGGCGTTTATGGGTTAGCTCTGCCAGCGGATTTGTCTGGTCCATGAACTGGGAGAGTTGGAAGCTGCCGAAGAATTCCCGTACGGTGGAGATCACGGCTCGGTTGTCTACCAGGTTGGCGGGAGTGGCGGCGCTGGGGGAGATGAGGCTCATCCGCTCCTTAATGGCCCGTTCAAGTCGGAGTAACCCGGACTGAAGCTGACTCTGCAGGAGTTCACCTACGGCCCTCACCCGGCGGTTTCCGAGATGATCTATATCATCTGGGGAATCGAACCCGTTGTTGATCATCAGGATTCGACGCACGATGGCCACCAGATCCTCCGGGGTGAGGGTCTGCTGCTCCTGAGGGAAGTTGAGTCCGAGCCGGGTGTTCAGCTTATAGCGACCACCCTTGCCCAATCGGTAACGCCGGTAATCGAAGAAGAGAGCATGGAGCAAGCCTCGAGCATTCTCGACCGTGGGCGGCTCTCCCGGCCTCAACCTTCGGTAGAACTCCAACAGGGCATCGGTCTCGCTTCTGATTTGAGGGTCTTTCTCGATGGTATTCTTGATGTAGGGACGCTCGGGGTCCTGATCCACATCGGCGAAAAGCTCGAGAAGTTCCTCATCGCTCCCGTAGCCCACTGCACGGAGTAGAATGGTGACCGGAATCTTTCGCTTCCGGTTTATCTTGACTAGAATTGCCCCTCGGCTAGTGGTCTCGAACTCCAGCCAGGCACCTCGATCGGGCACTAACTTGGCAAAACAGAGCTCCCGGCCACTGGCTGGATCTGTCACGGTGGTAAAATAGATGCCCGGGGAGCGAATGAGCTGGTTAACCACCACCCTCTCAGCGCCATTGACGATGAAGGTCCCGGTAGAGGTCATCAAGGGGAAATCGCCCATGAAGACCTCTTGCTCCTTGATCTCCCCAGTCTCCTTGACTATCAGCCTGGCCTTAACCTTGAGGGGAGCGGCGTAGGTCAGCTCCCTCTCTCGACACTCCTCCTCCGAGTACTTGGGCTCACCGAACCGATGTTCTAGGAAATAAAGCTCTAGCCGGGTGCCAGTGTAGTCCTTGACCGGCGAGATGTCAGCGAAGAGTTCCGCCAGGCCCTCCTCCTGGAACCATTTGTAGGAATGGCGCTGGATCTGAATAAGATCGGGAACTTCCAGGATCTCCCGAACTCGGGCATAGGACACCCTGGAGGGCGGGGTTGGAGAAGATACCACAACAACCCGACTCATGCTTGGCATCTTATAACGAGGGACAATCCAATCATAAACAGTAGCTAAAGGGATTGGGAGAGGTAATTTGTCCTAACGTTTACTGCGGCAACATCAATTTACTAGAATACCACATTTAAACTATTTTTGTCAATGACTTGTG
>CAZYDA010000008.1:0-14849 GCA_964645275.1 uncultured Dehalococcoidia bacterium
TTTCTACGGGCTTGACTTTTATGCACTGGCTTTCTTCGCCCCGGTAGTATACGCTGCCTATGCTCTGGGAATAAAGGCAGCGATAGCGACCTCTATAGCGTCCATGGGCATTCTAATTCCTCACGCTGCTCTTTCGCCTTACCCCGATGCCCTGTTTCGTCCCGCAGCCTTTGCCATCATTCTCAGTGCTGTAGGGGCAGTGGTAGCTATGCTGCAGAAAGGAGATGAGCAGCAACGTCAGCGCCTAAGGGAGCTCGAGTGCCTTTATGATATCGGGAAGGTAGCGGAAGAGAGCCGCTCCCTTACGGAATTTGCCCTACGAGTGGTAGAACTCATTCCCCAGGTCTCCTCACAATCTGGGGAGGCCAGTGCTAGGTTAATCCTGCGCGGTCAGGTGTTTCAAAGCCCCAACTTCAGGGAATTGCCCTATCAGATAAAGGAGGAGCTCCAGGCAGGAGGAGAGTCCCTTGGTAGCCTGGAGATCTATTACTCCAATATTGGAGATCTCAATTGTGAGAGAACCTTTCTAAGGGTTGCCAGTGAGAGGCTGGCAGGAACGGTCAGGAGATTGGAGCTGGAGCACTCGCTGAAGAAATACTCTGAGCAGTTGGAGGAAATGGTTCAGGAGAGGACAAAGGAGCTGGAAAAGGCCCAGGAGAAGCTCATCCGCTCGGAGAGGCTGGCTGCGGTCGGTGAGCTGGCCTCAGGGGTAGGACATGAACTTCGCAATCCCCTTAATGTGATAAGAAATTGTGTTTATTTGCTCAGGCTGACTCTAGGTGAACGAGCTGATGAAGAAACCCTCAAAACTTTGAAGCTCCTGGATCAGCAGGTGGACATCTCGAACAGGATCGTTACCGACCTGCTGAATTTCACCCGCGTCCGCCCACCAACACTGGCCAAGGTTGATCTCAACACTTTAGTGAGAGAGAGCCTTTCTTGGATAGCGATGCCGGAGGGAGTGGAGGTAGTAGCTGATTTAGATGGTGGCGTACCTCAGGTGCTGGCTGATCCGGAACAAATGGGTCGGGCCTTTGCCAACATCATCTCTAACGCCGTGCAGGCCATGAGTGGGCGGGGTAAGTTGTACATAAGTACTGGCGCAGCCGATAGCCATGCCTGGGTCAGCTTTACGGATACGGGCTGTGGCATCCCGAAGGAAAACCTCGAGCGGATATTTGAGCCTCTTTTTACCACTAAGCGCAAGGGCATTGGCCTTGGATTGGCTATAACCAAGAGGCTAGTGGAGCAGAACAATGGGACCATAGAGGTCGAGAGTCGGGTGGGAAAAGGTTCAACCTTCACAATCAGATTACCCCTCTCGAGAGAGGAAGGAGGAAGTAGATATGCAGCAGATTAGCGTGCTCATAGTAGATGATAATGAAGATCTGGTACATACCCTGTCGCTTATCTTAAGACACACCGGTTATGAAGTGGAGACGGCATTGGATGGAGTTGCAGCGGTGGAGAAATTCAAAGAGCAGCACTTCGACCTCGTATTGATGGATATCATCATGCCTCATATGGATGGTTTAGAGGCCTTCCGCAGGATCAGGGAGATAAGCCCCGGTGCCCAAGTCATTCTGATGACTGCCTACTATGAGGAGGAGATGCTCCAGGTGGCCTTGGCAGAAGGGGCTCGGACAGCAGTGTATAAGCCTCTGGACATCCCACAAACCCTTGAGCTCATAAGGAGGAGGGTTACCAGCCCAGCAGTCCTCGTTGTCGATGATGACCGGGACATCTGCCAGACCATGAGCCGAGCTCTGGAACTGGAAGGTTACCGGGTTTATACTGCCTTTGATGGCGAAGGAGCCATCAAGTTGATCGAAAGGGTAGCATGCCGCGTGGCCTTTGTCGATGTCCGTCTGCCAAACTATGATGGCCTACAGACAAGCCTCCAGCTAAAACGGCTGAATCCGAACATGATAACTTACATGATAACGGGATATGGGGATGAGGTTCGCGGTTTGGTAGAACAGGCCCTAGCTACCTCGGCTGTTGCCTGTCTCCACAAGCCCTTACAGCTCTCCGAGGTGATCAGGCTGGTCAAGCAAAGCCTGAGAACGGAAAGGGGGTGTTGGGATGAAGGTAACGCATAGTGTGCTGATAGTGGATGACGATTTAAGCTTTTTGGACATCGTTCGAGAAATCCTGGAGGCGAAGGGCTTTGAGGTGGAGACTGCAGCCTCAGCCCGTGAGGCTCTTTCGAAAGCTGAGAGCTGCTTCTATAACGTAGCCATCCTTGACATCAGCCTTCCTGATATGGAAGGCACCGAACTTCTTCCCCAATTGCTGGAGAGGCACCCCGATCTCGTCCCGATAATGCTCACCGGGCACTCCACCAGGGAAAATGCCATACAATCCCTCAACCGGGGTGCCTTTGCCTACCTGGAGAAGCCGCTTGACCCGGGGCATCTCCTCTCCGTGATGGCCCAGGGACTGGAAAAGCAGAAGCTAATTTTTGAAAATAGAAACCTCCTGGAGATGACCCTGCAGCGCAATCGTGAGATCACTGCTCTAAACCGCCGGGCGGTTAGATTGCTTAACGAGCGGGCCAAGATGATTGAGGATCTGGAGCAGCGCAATCGTGAGGTATCTGTTCTCTTGTCAGTGGCAATGGCGATCTCCAGATCCCTGGAGCTGGACAGGATAATCGATGCTGCACTGGAAGGCCTTATGGAACCACTTGAAATAGATTGTGGCTATTTGCAATTAGTCGAGGAATCCAAGCTCATGCTTAAAGGTCATCGCGGGTGTGGCCCAGGGATATTGCAGAAGCTTGGTCAGGAAACGCTGGGGGAAGGTTTGAGTGGTCAGGTCATTATGACTGGCCAGCCATTGATAGTGCCGGATCTGAGTGTTGAAGGACGGTCTAGCCTGGCTTTTCTTCTTCGAGCAGATCTTTACTCCTGGGCTGGCATTCCACTTACGGTTGAGCAGGAAGTCATCGGGGTGCTGGGCGTGGCTGCTCGGCTAAAGTACTACTTCAGTAAGCGGGAGATTGAGCTCCTTAAGGCAATTGCTGGGCAAATTGCCATAGCCGTAAATAACGCCAGGCTCTATCAGGCTCGTCAGGATGATTTACATCGACTTCAAGAAGCGTACCTGGGAATAGCTCACACCTTGGTGCGAGCCGCCGAGGCTCATGAGCCGTTTGGCCAGGGACACTCGGACCGGGTAGCACTGCTCTCACGAAGAATAGCTGCTGAGATGGGCCTGCCACCGGAGAAGGTGAACGAAATAGAACTTGGGGCGCTGCTTCACGAGATAGGCAAAGTAGCAGTGCCCAACCACATTCTGCGTAAGCCAAAGGAGGAGCGCACGCCCGAGGAGCACGAAGTATACCGGTCGCATGTGACCCGGGGTGTTGAGCTCTTGGGCTCGCTTCCCCTGCTAAAAGGCGTGCTCTCCTGCATTGAGTGTCACCATGAGAGGTGGGATGGTAGTGGGTATCCCCGTGGCCTGAAAGGGGATTCCATCCCCTTGGAGGCACGCATTGTGGCCGTTGCCGATGCCTTTGATGCCCTCACCTCAGAGCGCCCCTGGAGTTCTGCCTTAAGCAGGGAGGAAGCGATACAGCTTATAAAGGAGAACGCAGGCATTAAGTGGGATCCCGACGTGGTGGAGCACTTCTTAAAGCTGATCCTGAACGGCCAACTGCGATACGAGTTCTTAGACTTGCCGAATGCCCGGCAGACAGGTCAGGACGAGAGCATATCCTCGCTGGGAAAGGTAAAACATGCCCAGGGTATTGGTAATTGACGATGATCCCAGTTTTCTGGAGGTCATCGGGGTCATCCTACGAAAAAGTGGCTACGAGGTGGATCTAGCCTCCTCGGCTGGGGAAGCCTTGTCGCTGGCCAGGAATCTCTTTCATAACGTAGCCATCCTTGACATCAGCCTTCCTGATATGGAAGGCACCGAACTTCTTCCCCAATTGCTGGAGAGGCACCCCGATCTCGTCCCGATAATGCTCACCGGGCACTCCACCAGGGAAAATGCCATACAATCCCTCAACCGGGGTGCCTTTGCCTACCTGGAGAAGCCGCTTGACCCCTCACAGTTGTTATCCGTTATCTCCCGCGCCCTTGAGAAACAACGTTTGATCTTCGAGAATCGTGGCCTGCTGCGAGACCTAGAACAGCGCAATCGGGAGATGAACATCTTGCTCCACATCTCACGAGTGGTCTCGGAATCCCTCGACCTTCAGAAGCTCATGGATTCCGCATTGGAGCAGACGATGGCCGCTTTAAGCCTGACGGCGGTCTGGGTACATCTTCTACAGGAGGATAAACTTGTGCTTAAAGGATTTTGTGGCTTGCCGGACATCTGTGTTGAGGGCATAAAGGCATTGGCCTCTGATGTTGGTCTGGTTAATCGAGCTCTAAGCGAGGCCGAGCCGCTCCTCCTTGGGCGGACAGACCTGACAATTGATCCTGGATATGCCTCCCTTTCCCAAACTCCCCTTAGTTGGTGCTTAAGCCTCCCGTTGAATGCCAAGGGGGCCAAGATCGGCCTAATGGGGGTAGCGGGTCAGGGAGAACCTCCTCAACCGGGAGAGATCAAGCTATTTGCCGGAATTGCCGATGTGATAGCTATGGGGGTGCATAATGCTCAGCTTTATGAGGAAGCTTCCAGTGCTCAAGCTCTTCGAGAGCTAGATGCTTTGCGTCGGGAGTTTCTGGCCAATGTGTCACATGAGTTGCGCACACCTCTGGCAGTTATTAAGGGATTTGCCAATTCCCTCCTGCAGACCGACGTCACTTTCGATGAGGAAACCCGACGTGATTTTCTGGAGAACATTGACCGGGAAGCTGACAGGCTTAACCATCTGATTGAGAAGTTGCTGCTGACATCGCGGTTGGAGGCGGGGGCTCTTCAGGTCTGCAAAGAACAATTAAACCTCTTCGAACTCGCCTGGTCGCTCAGAAGGCAGTTGAGTAGTCTTATCAATCCGGAGCGACTAGAGCTTGACATTCCTCAAGATCTCCAGGTTGTGGCTGATGCAGAGAAGCTAGAAATGGTGCTTACTAACCTGATAGAGAATGCTGCTAAATACTCCCCTGAAGATAGCCCAATAACTGTTGAAGCCCGGCAGAACGGGATGGAAGTACTCGTTAGCGTGGCCGACCAGGGGATTGGGATACCAGTGGAGCTTCATCAAAAGATCTTTGAGCGCTTTTACCAGGTGAGGAACAGTGCCAGGCCAGGCAAGGGCGCCGGATTGGGCTTATCTATCTGTCGAGGAATCGTGGAGGCACATGGGGGGAGAATCTGGGTAGAGAGCGAACCAGGCGAAGGAGCTAGATTCACCTTCACCTTGCCCAATCCTTGAAGGGGAGAGATGAACATGCATAAGAAACATATACTGGTGGTGGATGACGACCCAGCCATATTAAAATTTCTCTCGGCCAACCTCAGGGCTAGAGGATATGAAGTAAGCCTCGCTTGCAGCGGTCTGGAGGCGCTGGAGATATTAGAGCGGAATTTTGTTGATCTAATAATACTTGATATCATGATGCCTAAGTTAGACGGCATAGAGGTATGTCGGAGGGTGAGAGAATGGTCTCAAGTGCCCATCATTGTTCTGAGTGCCCGAGGGGATGAGAAGAGCAAGGTGGAAAGCCTTGAGCAGGGAGCTGATGATTATCTCACCAAACCATTCAGCATTGCTGAGCTGCTGGCGCGCATTAAAGTGGCTCTTCGCCACTCTGAGACTTTGAGGACACCGCCTGGGCCCTCGGTCTTCCGCTGTGGGGAGTTGGAGATCAATTTTGCTGCCAGGCGTGTCACCGTTGGCGGCAGGGAGGTGAGACTTACCCCAACCGAGTATTCCTTGCTTCAGCAGCTAGCCCTAAATGCTGGGAAGGTGCTTACTCATGGCATGTTACTGCAGAAGGTCTGGGGAAGGGAGTACTATTCAGAGCGAGAATACTTGCGCGTTTTCGTCAGGCGTCTTCGCAGCAAGCTCGAGGCCAACCCGGAGAACCCAAGGTATATCATAACTGATCCGGGCGTTGGCTATCATCTGGCGGTGCCGCAGGAAGCTCAGCTACCTACCAGGACGGAGGCAAGATGAGTCAACGCACCGTTTATTTAGTGCCTCATACGCATTACGATGTTGCCTGGGCCTTTTCCCGGGAAGACTACCTCATGATCAATGAAGATATCCTTAAAGGAGCCTTAAATTTGATGAAAAAAACGGGGTTTAAGTTCTGCCTTGAGCAGACTTATCTCCTTGAAGAGATCCGGAGGAGAAATCCGAAGCTCTGGGGTGAACTAAGGGAGATGATTCAGCAGGGCAAGCTGGAGATCGTGGATGGACAGTATCTTATGCCTGATACCATGCTACCTACAGGTGAGGTTCTGGTAAGGGAAATACTTCTTGGGAAACAGTACTGCCAGCGGAATTTTGGAATAGATGTTCCAGTCGCCTGGGCCGCCGATAGCTTCGGCATGAATGCACAGCTTCCCCAAATCTACCGCAAATCTGGCTACCGTTGGTTAGCCTTCCGCAGGGGCGCTCGACGTGATATTCGACAGAGTGAATTCCTCTGGAAAGGGCTAGATGGCACGATGATTCTCAGCCACTGGATGCCCCTTGGTTATCGTGCCGGTCTCGATCTTCAAAAGTGGGAAGGGTCATTCACCGAGCTTAACAAGTATGCCGCCACTCCCAATATCCTCATGCCCTGTGGTAGTGGCTCCATGCCCCCCCAGTTGGAAATTCCCCAGGCAGTTGAGGAATGGAACCGGACTCACCCGGATGTCGAGATGAAAATCACTACGCCGCGAGAGTTCTTCCAAGCCGTGGAGGCCAGCGGAAGAAGGCTTGAGATTATAGAGGGGGAACTTTACGACGATGAGCTGGTTGACGTTTTCCCTCAAGTTTGCTCCAGCCGAGCTTGGATCGTGAGTGCCATTCGCCGCTGTGAAAACCTGCTCCTGACGGCGGAGGCCTTTGCCACCATCGCCTGGCTGCTCGGGTCGGAATACCCTTTGGGAGAACTCAGGGAGGCCTGGGAGAAGATGCTCTTCCTCGCTTTCCATGACATCATTACTGGCTGTGGAGTAGATGATATCTACGATGAGGTTAAGGAGAACATTTCCCTCGTAGATGAAACCTTGACCAGCGTACTTTGCGATTCCCTCGCCTGGATTTCTGCCAAGATCTTCACCAAGGAGAGTGGGGCTCTGATAGCCTTTAACCCGCTTAGCTGGCCGGTAAGAAACTGGATCACAGCCAAAATTGACCTCCCCGAGGGCTATGGTGGCATGCTGGCAGTGGCCAGGGATGGTGTGTTACTTGACACCCAGCTGCTGGAGAGGTGTCAGGGGTTAGAAAGAAACAAAGGCCTGGTAGGCTTCGTGGATGACCTCCCTCCCTTGGGCTACCGGACTTACAGCCTCCTTGAAGGGCAAGCTCCTCCCTCTCGGCGGCTGGAGGTAAGGGCGGGAGAGATAGTTAATGAATTCTTCCGGGTAACCTGGCAGGAGCAGGCTGGTATCATCCAAGTCTTTGACCATCAGGGCAAGCTGATCCTTGCCGGAAACGAGATCGTCATTGAGGACGAAATTGGCGACCTCTACTACCACAAATCTCGCTTCGGTCAGCTAATAAAGAGTGAATCGGGCAAGGGATTGGAGTACGGAAGCTTCAAGGCTAAGGGATTGTGGGTGGAGGAGGGCATGCTAAGGACAAAGCTGATTTTTGAGAGCGAGTACTATTGTATTACCTGGCCTTATCGTCTCAAGCAAAAATTCCCTCCGCTGCTCTACAAATACAAGGTGATAGACATCCGCAAGGAAGTTGTGATTTATCGCGACCTGCCGCGCATTGAATTTATTACCCGGGTTGACAATCAGTATCCCAATGTAAGGTTGCGGGTGAAGTTTGATACGATGATGGAGCGTAAGATATATTTTAGAGAAACCCAGTTTGGCGTCGTGGCTGAACCTACAGAATATTACTCTAAGAGAAGTCGGCCCAGCCCCTCCGGAATTCCTAACTTCTTGAGCTGGTTCGATATCAGCAATGGCGTCAGGGGCATTACCTTCATGAACAAGGGTCTGCCGGCGGCGGAAATCATTGGCGGGGAGGTCTACCTTACCCTCTTCCGCAGCGTGAATGGGCTTTCGGCAGATGGAATTGCCGGCCCACTCATCCCGACACCAGGGGCTCTAGAACTGGGTCCGCACCTTTTCGAGTATGCAGTGGAATTTCACGAGGGCGACTGGAGAGAGGCAGGAATATACCGTCGGGCTCAAGATTTCCATCACCCTCCGCTAACCATCCAAGCCAATGGCGGTGGCGAGCTACCTCCCGAGCTTTCCTTTCTGGAAATCAGGCCTTACAATCTGGTCCTCTCAGCCCTGAAGAAGGCCGAGGAAGGCGATGAGGTAATTCTGAGATTCTTCGAGACTGCTGGGGAGCTAACTAATGCAGAAGTAAGCTTCTTTCTTCCCGTCCGGGATGCTTGGATAGCTAACCTCTTGGAGGAAAAACAGCGCAGGCTAAAGTTGAACGATGGGAAATTAAAGATGAAGGTGAGGCCCTTTGAGATTGTGACTTTGAGGCTCAAATTTGGCTCTCGAGATCACTGACCGGAGTACGTCTGCTCCACGCCATCCTCTACGTCCTTAAGTGGCTGAGCAAGTCCGCATTTTTCCAGAAGACCGTGATAAAATTGAGCGATCTGCTCATCCTGTATCTCACTTTCCACTTCTTGAAGCGGCGTAAGCAGCGCTTCGCGGTAGATCTTTTGGAAATCCGGCAACAGAGCAGCCAGGTCAGGCTCCTCCTCAGCTTTGGCCCGGAGCGGAAGGACTGAACCTAGAAGAAGCAATCCAGCTACCACCAGCCCTATTACAAATCCAAGGCCCATCTTTGCCATAGCACCCTTACCTTATCTCTCTCTGCCTGACCTGACAATACCTCAATATGGTAGAACCATTTAACCCCCTTGGGTTATTTTTTAACAAAATGTTTATCTTTGGGCTATTGACCTTTATGCCTTATTTATTCCTCCGGCATTACCCTTAAGGTGAGATTAGGAAAAAAGGAGGTAAAGCGATGGCGGAGAAGATCTTGGTGGTAAGCAGCGATCAGAAACTGGTGGCGCTGGTTCAGAAAGGCCTTGGCCTGAAGGGCTACTCAGTGACAGCCACCGAGGAAACGGGGGAAAAGCTGGGGGAGATCTTGGAGCAGGTACAGCCTGGTCTGATAGTTCTGGATGCCATGATGCCCAGGCTGGATGGGCTTGAGACCTGCTTGTGGCTCAGGCAGCTCTCTCCGGTGCCTATCCTGATGCTCAGCACCTGGGGAGCGGGGAAGGATCAAGTTAGAGGAATTGACCTGGGTGCTGAGAGCTACCTTACAGAGCCCTTCGACGCGGCAGAGCTCGTGCGTCGCGTGGAGGAATCGCTTCTGCGAGCAGCTAAAGGGAGAGCTGAGCGGAAGCTGACCTTGGCCTAGTGTCTCAAGGCTGAGCGTTCAGCAGCATGGCAAAGTACTTAGGTGTTACCCCTGGGTTGAAATTAGTGAAATCCTCGTTGAAAAATCACCTGCTGGGGCTCTATTATCAGTCAGACATAGGTGTTTAGCCATGCCGGAACCTTGGCTTTGAGAGAGCTGGACAGGATAGGCGTCCAGTTAGACCCGCAGAAAGGGGAAGGGCAGGCATTGTTCAGCCAGATAAAAGAGAGGGCAAAGGCCATAGCAGACAGCATACAAAGTGCTGTGGTAGCTTCAGATGAGGTAGTTCACTTCTCCGTGCTGGCACTCCTATGTCAGGGCCATCTTCTGATAGACGACCTTCCTGGGGTGGGGAAAACCCTGTTGGCTAAGAGCTTGGCGGGAGTCATCAGCGCTAGCTTCAAGCGTATACAGTTCACCCCAGATCTCCTGCCCACCGATATAACTGGTGGCATGGTTTATAACTCCCAGGAGGGCCGCTTTAACTTCGTCGCCGGTCCGATTTTTGCTCAGGTAGTGCTGGCTGATGAGATCAATCGAGCTACGCCGCGCACGCAGTCAGCGTTGCTTGAAGCCATGGGAGAGAGACAGGTTAGCTGCGATGGTTTTACTTATCCTCTGCCCGAGCTCTTCTTGGTAATAGCCACTCAGAACCAGGTGGATTATGAGAGTACCTTCCCTCTGCCCTATGCTCAGCTGGACAGGTTTCTTCTCTCGCTTCGACTGGGCTATCCGCAAGCCCTTGGGGAAGTGCAGATATTAGAGCGTAACCGGGAGGGGGAGCCAGTGGTTGAGCCAGTGGCTACCGTTGAGGAAATCACGCGATTTCACCGGCAACTCCGTCAGGTTGAGATTAGCCGACCTGTAATGGAGTATATCGCCTATATTGCCCAGGCTACGAGAAGCCATCCCGACTTGCACATTGGGCTTAGCCCTCGAGGTAGCGTAGCCCTTGAATGGGCAGCCCAGGGTGAGGCAGGCATGTCCGGTCGAGGATATGTCACGCCGGAGGATGTTAAAGCAGTAGCTGAGCCGGTACTCCGACACCGGCTTCTCCCGAAGCGTTCCGGTCCTGTAAACATGACCGAACTGATTGGAGAAATCCTGCAGTCGGTTCCTGTTCCACTCTAAGGATGAGCAATGGCCCACCGCTGCCTCACTATCCTGCTTCTAGGGGCGACTTGTTATATCCTGGCCATAGCCACCGGAATAGGCTGGCTTTACCTTTTTGCTGCGCTCATATGGGGGTTAGGCTTGCTGTCAGCTATCTTGGCCTGGCTGAGCCTTCAGGGAATGGAGGTCTCCCGAGAACTCCTTTGGGTCGGCAGTAGCCGAGAGGACAGCCGAGGGGAGGGTATTTTTGAGGATGATGAGGTTGAGGTTGGCTTGAACTTTAGGAACCAGGGCCTACTCCCCAAATATTTCTGTAGAGTTATCGAGCAATGTCCTCTGGAAAATCCTAATCAGGCAAAGCATTTCTTTTTTAGCTATCTGGGTCATAAGTCGGCCTGCAGGTTTGCCTATCGGGTAAGGTGTTCCCGGCGCGGGGAATTTTCCTTTCCGCCAGTGCTCGTTGAGTCAGGCGACATCTTTGGCTTTTTCTCCACGCGGCGGACGCTTCCAGCCCCCCTTTCTCTAGTGGTATATCCAGGCTATTATCCCCTAAGTGGTCCTTTAACTGACGGCTTTACCAACACTGGCCATAGCTTGAAGGTTAGAGCAGGTACACTTGTTTGCGGCTCGAGGGAATATCAGCTTGGTGATCCTCTAAAGCACGTGCACTGGCGCAACACCGCCCGTTGGAGCCGTCTCATGGTCAAGGAATTTGAGGAGATGCGTGCAGGCTCCCTGATAATAACCTTCGATGCCCGGAGCAGCTTTGGCGAGGGGAGGGAAAGCACCCTGGAGTATGCGGTCAAGATTGCCGCCAGCCTCGCCAAGTATTATGCCACCCAGGGGATCAAATTCTACCTGCTGCCAGGACGAGGCCTGACCCCTTCTCCCCTCAGCGATTCCTTGGAATTCCTAGCCCGAGTTAAACCAGGTGGAATTACTAACCTCGAGGAGCTTCTGCAGCTTGCCAGAATACCCTATCCTACGCTGTTGATAGTGAGCCTGGCCGATCCTCTTGCTCCTGAGATTGTCGAGGAACTTTCCCGCAGAGCGAGCAGCCTCACCATCGTAGCCCTGGCAGGGTTTGGCAGCTCAGAGCTGCCACTGGATCTCCTGTTCAGGGTGACCTCTCAGCGAACGACTTTCATCAGTTGTCCCCAGGGTAAACTTGAAGAGACGATCAGGAAGATCGGGCTCAGCTTGCTTGGGGGTCTCAGATGAACAGGGTTAAGTCCGGCCTGAGGATCTTCACCGCGCTGGCTAACCTCTGTCCTGCAGTGGCTGTTGCTTCAATCGGTGGGGAACTGACATTCGTCTCTGGAGCTGCAATTGGCATCCTGATCGGCCATCTATACAGTTGGCAGCGCAAAAGCAAGCCAAAGTTCCTATCCCCGCTTCTGCTTTTGCTGTTCCTGCTCTCGTTGTTCCTGTTAAGACAGAAGCTCTGGCAGCTCATCGAGGGTGACATCCGCTCCCTGGCCTACCTGCTTCTTCTGGGTCAGGTTTTCTTCAGCTTTGCCCTCCATCGGGCAGAGGCTTTGCGACGTTCTCTTCTCCCAAGCGGCCTGACCCTCGCTGCTTGTAGCCTGCTTGCCATATCGTTGACTTATCTCTTCTGCATCTTGGTCTTCACTCTGGCGGCGCTGATCATCATGACGATTGCCCACATTGAAGCGAAGGCTCAGGATTGTCTCATTGCTGGACACTGGCCGAACTCCATACTCCTCTGGGCTGGCTCGATACTTGTTTTCTTGATGCTTTCCGGCACGCTGTTCCTGACCTTCCCCAGGCTCTCCCTCCTCTCACAGATCCTTCCCGCCTACCTTCCCAGTCGCTTGGAGGTGACATCGGCTCTGCCACCGGCTCCGCCAAGTATGCCCGGTGTTCTGTCGGAAACCATGCCCGGGGAGGAAGGACAGGAAGTTGCCCCAAGTTCAACTACTGAGATCGCCTCATCCGGGCAGGGTGCTGGATCTGAGAAGACGTCAGCAGATGTTGCGACTAGGAGGGACGAGAGGCAAGGCAAGTCAAGGGCCAAGGGGGATTACCCTACGGATTCATCGAAGAAGCTCCCACTAGAGGTTGGTGAACTTTCTTCTTCTTCCACCAGTCAGGAGAACGCAGTAATAATGAATGTGCGAAGCCCAGTAGCCAGCTACTGGAAGGGGTTGACTTTGGATACATATGATGGCCAAACGTGGGCTGCAAGCGCTAGGCCAAGCATTGAGGAGACATTGATCCCGGGAGCTCAAGTTTACTATTGGCAGAGTTTCACCCTGCAGGTTAACCCTGGCTGCTTCTTGGGAGGGTATATTCCGGTGAAGTTGTTCATCTCTGACAAGGACAGGTTAGGAAGAAGGACAGCGCCGATTTCTTACAGGTGTCTCTCGGTCCTCCCCAACTTTAGGCCAGCTTACCTGCGTCAGGACCTCGCTTGGCATCCTGACCGGAAGTACCTAAGTCTCCCCCCAATACCGATGCGGGTTCGACTCCTGGCCGAGGAGGTAGCACAAGGGGGAAAAACCGACTTTGACCGAGCATTAAGGCTAGAGAAATTCCTGCAGCAAAATTATTCCTATAGCGCCTCACCGGCTCCCCCACCTGGAGTAGAACGCACGGATTACTTCCTCTTTGTGGCCGGGAGGGGAACCTGTGTTCAATTCGCTTCAGCTATGGCTGTCATGGCCCGGCTTGTTGGCCTTCCAACTCGGATAGCGATTGGCTACCTGCCTGGGAATTATGACCTGTGGAGCGGGACATATCGAGTTCATGCGAGAGATGCTCATGCCTGGGTTGAGATCCACTTTAAGGAGCACGGTTGGGTTCCCTTTGATCCTACGCCTCCCAGGACCAAGGAAGGTTTCTGGACATCTGTGCTTGCTGGCTGGGATCGTCTCTCTCCTCGGTTTCAGGGAAGTCTGCCGCTTCCGTCGTCCCGGATGTTCATCCCGGCCGCAGCAATTCTACCCTCGCTCGGGAGCTGGGGTAAGACTCTTTGGGCACTTGGGCTTGTCCCTTTGATCCTGCTCATTCTCAGGTTTCGGTCTCGGTTCCAACAGCGGAGCCGAGCACCTATCCACGTTTACAGTCGACTCCCTGGTCGTGAGCGAGAGGAAATCCTGCGTCTTTTTGAAGGGTTGCAAAGCCTGCTGAAACTTCAGGGTTTCCGCTCCCGCCGCCCAGACGAGACTCTGTCGGAGTATCTGAAAGCCATGTGCTGCTACGAGCCGAGTGCCAAGACCCTGCTGGAGTCTTTCCGTGAGGTCGCGTCCCGAGCTGCCTACGATCCTCAGCCGTTACCTGAGGGGGTGAGTGCGAAGATAGCTCAGCAGATGAGGGACTGGAGCGTTTGGAGACGCGAAAGACTATGGACAACTGCTCACCAGGGATGTTAATATAGTGGAAACCGACCATGCGCCGGATCAGCGTCGTAATTATAGACAAGCAAAGTCTGTTTCGTGCTGGAGTACGCCAAGCTCTCTCGACCAAACCCAGTATTGAAGTGGTAGCGGAGTGTAACTTAGGCTCTGAAGCTCTGGAAGTTATTGAAGCCTTTACCCCAGATGTAGCCCTGATTGATGTCAACCCTCCCTCTCTTGTCGGCGTTGATCTTGCTCTCCAGGTCTCGCGTCGTGTTCCTGGAGTGGGTCTCGTGATGTTAACTCCCTATCCCGATGACGACCAGTTATTCCAAGCGATCAAGTCTGGGGCGGCTGCTTATGTTACCAAGGACGTTGGCGCTGAGGAGCTTATCGATGTCATTCAAAGGGTGTCCCGAGGAGAATACCCCATAAACAGCCTTGTGCTTTCCCGGCCAAGGGTAGCTGAGAAGGTGCTACGGCAGTTCCAGGATCTCTCTTTAATGGGTAAAGTAATGGAGACCGTGGGTGCTCCCCTCACGGCGAGGGAGAAGGAAATCCTAAGTCATATCGCTAACGGCATGTCCAATAAGCAGATAGCCTATACACTCAAAATAAGTGAGCAAACGATCAAGAACCATGTTACCTCTATACTGCGCAAGTTAAATGCCAATGACCGAACTCATGCGGTAGTCATGGCAATGCGTCATGGCTGGATATCACCGGAAGACCTAGCGGGAAAGGCCGAGGGAAGTTGGCTGGAGGCAGGGTCGCCCCCCGACGAATGATTCACCCCTTTTCTCCTGCCTTCCATTTTAATTCAAGCTGTCCGAGGAAAAATCAAGAGAGCGGGAGACGGGATTCGAACCCGCGACCACCTGCTTGGAAGGCAGGAACTC